>MNIY01000102.1 GCA_001919995.1 Ktedonobacter sp. 13_1_20CM_4_53_11 | reverse complement strand
CTAGGACGGCTATCGATATACCGTATACCACCCATTTGGTCTGATGCCGCTGTTGCGGCGTGGACAAGTAGCGATAGCGGTAGACCTGGACCAGCATCGTACTCACGGCCAGGCCAAAAAAGAGTGGGAAATTGAGCCAGTTGTGGTTGAGGATGCGCGTCGGAAAGAGGGCAACAGCGGCCCAGTATGCAATGAGGACAAGGGCAAGCAAGCGTGTCCAACGCGGCTCAAACTTCCCATTGGGAAACACATACGCGCAAAGCATGATGCTGGCGTTGCCAAAAGAACTCAGCGTTGGGATTAACCAGTACCCGGCTGCAGGCAGTGTTTGCAAGGTGAGGTATGCAAACCCAAATGGGGACAGCATCAAGGCAAATGAGGCAAAGAGTGCCATGCGATCATCCGACTTGCGGCAGAAGAGCAGCAAACCTACAGCGGCATAGCTGAACTGAAAGAGGAGGCTGACCACGACCATACACACGGCGTAGAAGTCGAGGGAAAGACCCAGCGAATGAAGTGCCTGCACATCTCCGGGGGTCAGTTGACCGGTAAACGTGTTAGCGTTCGGCAAACGTAGCAGGTGAAGAGCAGCGTAGTAACCGGGGATGTGAATAATGAACAAGCCCAGGATCGACACAAAGAGGACGACCCACGCAACTCGCGCCACAGTGAGCCAGGGCCCCTGCGATTGCACCTCATGAGGACTATGACCGTTTGATTTGGGCAGGTTCCGTGATGAAACCGGAATACTGTCGATCTGGAGGCTCCTGTTCTAGCTTCAGATGGGAGTACTTATTTTATCTGAAACACATGATATCACATTTCACTTCGGTCGTGTGAAGGTTTGCCAGGGCTATACAATAACCCTTTTGGTGACGCACAATCAACCATAGAGTATACTCATAATCAGACGGTATAAAGTCAGGATTGCGCTGGAAAACACGACATATTGAAACGGCATGAATTAGAGATAATTAGCTTGACATATATATGGGAATAATCTATCATGCTAATAATAATTGGCAGAGCGCATTGTATGCTTCGCCTTAGAATACACGTATTTATGTGCGCGTCGGAGATGGTAGAACCCGGTAAGAGAAAGGGAATTTGAATGGGGCGCAGCGCAGATCAGCCTCAAAAGCGCAACACGGGGACAACAGGGACAAAAAGGTCTGATCCAAGCCTGGTAACATTTTCAGATAAGAATGGACGCGATGGCCGCGAAACTGAAGATGACATGCTATTGGATGATGAACTGGCCTCCGATCCCCCTCGTCCCCATACAACTGCGATTCGCAGAGCGACCTTACCCGTACCACGTCCTCCTACAGCTGGTTTGCCGGGCTCCCCAGTTCCCCCGCGGCGTACAGGAGGGCAGCCAAGGCAACCTATCTCGCCTCAGGCGCCTCCGATAAATATCCCGCCAGCTGCTCGTAACATCCCCAGGACGCAGGCAGCTCCAGTGAATGATATCTTCAAAGGAAAAGTACACTGGCTGCTTCCTGTTGGCATTGGAATGATCGCAATGCTCGTGTTATGGGAATTAGGTTCATTGGCGCTGGCATGGGGTATGCAGCGCTACGATGACATTCGCTATGGCATTCCTCGAACCTACCAGACTGATGCCGTGGTTGGACACGGGGGTGATAGCGCCCAGCGTCCTAGCCATTTCATTGCTGTCAACCTGAATCGCCAGGCGATCGTGGTGGAATTTCCTGCCGGCAGCCAGTCGGGCGCTCTGAGCTACGTCGTGCCCTACTATATTTTGGGACCGGGCGGCGACTTGACGCCAATTACGCTGGAATTTCGTGACGTTACCAGTGATGGCAAGCCCGATATGATCATACATATGCACCTGCCATCGCAGGACCAGACGTATGTTTTTATCAATGCTGGTACGAAATTTAGAGCGCCAACCGCCAAAGACATAATTCATCTGTGACGAGATTTACGCAGAAGATAAGAAAAAGAGGGACTTGCCTGCTAGCAAGTCCCTCTTCTTTTCTCTATTGCTGGCGGAATATGCGTTGATAGTGTTCCGCCACCAGTTCAGCCGGAAAGATCTTGAACAGGTTTAGCGCTACCAGGGCGAAAGCCGCCCAGTCGAATCCTGCATCGATTGGGACACCCGCTACTGTACCGATCAAGGGGAAAATGGTACTCAAGAACGTCTCATTGAAGAGGTCCGGGAATAATAGCAGCACCAGAAGGCCGCCAATCGTACCGAAGAAGAGCACCTTGCGCCATAAAGAGATACGTCGATCGGTTACCAGGGCGCCAATAAGTCTAAAGGTTTTCCGCGCGTGCAAAAAGATTTGCCAGCGACTGAGATGTACACGTTTTGTATTATATGTTTGTGATTGCATCATTGCGTTGTTCCTCCTGTTCTTCACATAAGTAATACGTATCAAGAGAAACATTAGTTGTGGAAATGTTGCTTTCGTGTCAGGAATGGAGCGTAATGAGCCCTTTTTGGGCAGCGAGTGAGACCGCTTCAGTACGATTGGTAGCACCTAACTTGCCCATAATGGAACTGACGTGGAATTTGGCGGTGCGTTCGCTGATAACAAGTTGAGCCGCGATCTCTTTATTCGGCATTCCCTGGGCCAAGAGATTCAGTACTTCGAGCTCGCGCTCGGTAAGGGGTTCGAAGGGTAGGGTAGGCTGCGTTGTCTGACTGTATGTTGTAGCTGGTGAGCCTGTAAGGGGCTGGTTTCCCATGTGACGCAGCAATTTGGAGGCAACGACGGGTTGCAAAAGCGACCCCCCGGCCATGGTGATGCGGATAGCGCTGAAAATTTCATCGCGCGGCGCCTCTTTCAACAGGTAGCCGTTCGCGCCAGCCTGCACCGCGTGTATGATACGTTCATCATTGTCAAAAGCCGTAAAGACAATGATGCGGGAATTTGGCTGTTGCTGGCGCAGGCGACGAATAGTCTCGACGCCGTCCAGTTGCGGCATTTCGAGGTCGAGGAGGAGTATATCTGGCTGCATGGTCAGCGCCTGCCGCACCGCTTCAATGCCGTTGGCAGCCTCCGCGATGACCTCGAAATCTGGCTGTGTCTCCAATACGGCTCGTAAACCTTCGCGCAGTATAGGATGATCGTCCGCGAGCAAAATGCGAATTTTATCCATCTACTGGCCTTTCCCGCGGTATGGGACTCGGGCAACAATACGGGTGCCTGCCCCCAATTCGCTTTCAATACTGAGAGTGCCCTCAAGCAATTTCACGCGCTCACTCATGCCGGTCAAGCCAAAGTGTTGCCCTTCGCCGCTGATTTTTGTCACCCTGTCCGGATCGAAACCACGGCCGTCGTCCTGCACGACAAGCTCTACATACTCATTGTCTCCTGTGAGCATCATCTCGATATGCTGTGCCCCGGCGTGTTTGCAAGCATTTGCCAGCGCCTCCTGCGCGATACGATAAATGCCCACTTCCAGGCGTGTCGAATGTTGCGGGAAAGTGAGATCAGGAGGGCAGGAGAATTGTACAGTGAGTTCAGCGCCTTCACAATCCTGTTGCGCCAGCGCTGCCAGCGCCTGGGGCAGCGTACGATTTTGTAATGGCGCCGCTCGCAAATCCATCACGGAGCGGCGCGCCTCTTTCAGGTTGCCGCGGGCAAGGTCAAGCGCGCGGCGCAGTGCCTCCTGAGCACGTTCTGGGCGCGTTGTTGCCAGGGCATCGGCCGTCTCCAATTGCAGCGTGATGGCCGCTAATCCCTGTGCGAGGGTATCGTGAATCTCCCGGGCCAGCCTGTTGCGCTCCTCGATAGTGGCAAGTCGCGCGGCCGCGACTGTATGTTCGGCGGAGAGGCGCGCCCGTTGTATCGCCAGCCCTATCTGGTCGCCAATAATGTGCAGCAGCTGTAGTTCTTCTGGCAGCAGTTCGCGCCAATCTTCGCTGGCAACATTCAGTACACCCAACGGCGTCGCGCTGGCATAGATGGGCACGCTGGCATGAAAACGCAAGCCCCAGGAGGTGGGGTCACTATCGCGCTCGGCTTTCTTCAGGCGGCTACAGCGGAATACATCGATATTGGCGGCCCCTTCAAGACAGCCCTCCAGGAACGTATCCAGGCAGAGACAATAGCCGGTCATGCGTTCTGGATGGTCTGCAAGATAGGGTGGGAGCGATTGCGCTGCAGCAAGGTATGGTTCACCCTGTTGATCGAGCAGCCAGACCCAACCCGTTTGTAAGCCCAGCAGGTTGGTGACTTGCGCCAATACCTCCTGCAGCGCCTCATATACATCTACCTTGCGGTTCAGATGCCCGGCGATGGTGTAAAGCACCGCCAGTTCACGATTGCTCCGTAACAGCGTGGCGGTTTCCTGATTGATGGAGGAGTTCTCCGGTTGCGTTTCCATAGTGAAAGTATATCACTGCGGCGCTCCCTACGTCGAGGTATTGCGGTCCTTCCAGTTCCACCATTCAAAAGCAATTGCCTGGGTCATTTTGATGATTGCGCAGCATGCCCTCCGCCTCCTCTGCTATCATGCTTCGCAGCGACTCTGGCTCCAATACCTGTACGTGTCTTCCCCAACTGAGGAGCCATTGCAGTATTTCGCTTTCCTGGCGCACATGGAGGGTTACCAGCAGCCCTTGCGCGCTTTCTTCTATGGCAACCATGAAGTAGGAGCGTGACTCTCGCACCCAGCGCGCTACCTCCTGGTCGAACAGGGCGCGTACCACTACTCTCTGCGCTTCTTCCTGTCGCCGCTGCTGCATCTTGAAATCAGTAGGGCGCTGAAACGTGCGGGACAGTAATTCCAGGTTCTCCATGCGATCGAGCCGGAAGTTTCGGATATCCTGACGCAAATGACAGTAAGCTACCAGGTGCCAGGCATTTGCATAATGTACGAGTCCATAGGGATCTGCTTCGCGGGTCTGCTGCGTACTCTGGCCATTGCGGACGTAGCGCGTATGGTAGCAGAAACGCACTGTGGCGCGCTCAATGATCGCCCGGCGCAGTTGGCGCACCATCTCTGTCTCGGTGATATCCTCAGTAGAACCGCTGGAGATAAAGAGAATGCTGTCTTGTAGGTAGCGCACTTCATCGCGCAGCTTCTCAGAGAGGACACTCTCGATCTTGCGGCTGGCGGATTGGGCGGCGCTACGATACTGTGCATCAAAATTTTGTGCCGTAAAGTCGCTGCCCAGTAGGAGCATCGTCGCCTCGTCCGTGGTAAAGCTCAATGGGGGTAAAAAATATCCCTTCATCAGCGAGTAACCACGGCCAGGAACGGAGATGAGCGGTACGCCCGCCTCGCCCAGCGCCTGGATATCGCGATAAATGGTGCGTTTACTGGTCTCAAAAGTCGCCGCCAGGTCTTCGGCGCGCTGTCTCCCTTTGCCCTGCAATTCCAGGACAATGGCCAGCAAGCGATCTGTCCTGTTCATAAGTCGTTAACTCTCTTTGCCGCGCACCAGCGAGGTGAAAATACCAAACGCCGCGATGCACGCGCAGACGATAAAGGTGGTATGGAAAGCGTGCGTGAAGGTCTGTTGTAGATTGGCAATTTGAGCCGGCGTCGCGCTGTTGTTGGGTGATTGGAAGAGAGCCTGGCCCATACCGGTGATCACCAGGCGCCAGATGATATCCCAGGTCGAACTATGGGCGTCAAGCTGGCTGATCAATATCAGCCCGATACAGGCTAAGGTCAGCCCTCCCGCCGCTAACCAGCGCGTGCCGAAGCGGTCAGCAAGCGTTCCACTGAACGGCGCGATGACGGCAATCGTGAGTGGCAGTGGCGTGAGAAGCAACCCCGCCTGCACGGTCGTGAAGCCACGCAACTCTTCAAGGTAAAACGGCAGCATGAAACTCACAGCGAAGAGCGCCAGGAAGCTCAATACGAGGCTCAAGGTGGCCGAGAGAAAGACACGGTTGTGGAGCAATGACAGGTTGATGATCGGATCGGCGACGCGTTTTTCAACAATATAAAGAAGAATTAAGGCAATAACGCCTGTTGCAAGACAGCCGATGAGCAGCGGTGAGTTCCAGCCCCACTCTTGACCAAAGGAAAGTCCCAGCGTAATTGCGACCAGTCCCAAAGCGAGCAGGATCGCTCCCGCCGGGTCGAATTTACCACGGTTCCAGCGCATTTTTTCTTTCAGGATGCGCATAGTAAGAATGAGGCCGATGATACCGATAGGAAGGTTCACGAAGAAAATCCAACGCCATGAAAGGGTAGATGTGATTATACCGCCCAGCGTTGGGCCCGTGCTCACTCCGAGTGCGACGACCACGGCGTTGAGTCCCAGCGCCCTGCCTCGTTCATGCGCGGGAAAGGCGCTTGTCAGCATCGCCGGGCTAATGGCCATGATCAGCGCACCGCCGAGACCCTGTAATGCACGAGCTGCGATCAACAGCCCCAGCGAAGGAGCGAAGCCGCAAAAAGCCGATCCTACAGTAAAGATGATCAGGCCGGCGGCCCAGATTGGCTTGCGTCCGATCATATCGGATATACGCCCTGCCGTCAGCAATACGCCCGCGGTGACCACAAGATACGCGATAATTACCCACTCTATCTCCCCACTGAGGGGTACGCCGAAGGAGCTGGCGATCGCTGGCAGGCTGATATTCACAATTGACGAATCCAGCGTTGCCATAAAAACGCCGATGGCGACGATGACCAACACTGCCCATTTGTTTGCCTGCTCTGTTTGCTTAGGGCCCGGGGTATCTGCCTGTGGCCGCGATCCATCGTTTTCAGGCCCGGTGAAAGGTGGTTTTACCTGGCCTTGAGTAAGTATTTCCTGCTTTCCTGTTTCCTTTTGTGCCATATCAGTATCCATTTGCCGCGAAGGTCAAGGGTTAGACAAAAAATAATGGGCGCAACGCTGCGCCCATTGATGCCTGGTAAAAAAGATTAAATGATCTCGTCCGCGAAGAAGCGTACCCAGAGCAAGGACACAGCCAGGCCGCCAAGAAGCGTAAAGAAGGCAACGGCGCCAGAATATTCCTTGTTGCTCGGGTCTTTGAACGGGTAGAAAATCATCAAAGCCAGCCAGATAATAGTAAGCGCTGTCGTCAGGCTGAGCTTGGTTGTTTCAGCGTTAGGCCGGTCAAAAATATGATAGAGAACGATGATGAGTAGGCCCAACAGTCCCACCAGGTACTTCAAGTTAATGAGGATTCCACCGCCAAAATCAACCGCCAGCGTTGGTTTGATAAAGAGAAAGCCGCAGATCCACAGGAGGGTAAGTATAGCCCCCCCAATTATCGTTCTAAGACGTACGGTACTCGTCACGCTACAAGGCTCCTTTCGAGGAGTTAACTGAACTGCTCGTATGTTGAAGCAGCCACAAGGTTGCCTATCTAACCTCTGTAACAGTATTGTAGTCGTTGTGACAAAATAAATCAACAGCCGATACTTATTTTTAGACATTTGGAGATAAGGCTGTCATCCTGAGCGCAGCGAAGGATCTGGCTCGAGGGACGCAGAGATCCGAAGCTCGCGCTCAGGATGACAGTCAGGACAGCTCTCAAATCCGCTCACGGGAAGTCTTATCTCCAAATGTCTGCGACTGCCAGAGTTGAATATCACACACACCTGTGATATGCTACCCTGTAATAATAAAGCCATGAATAATGAATTTGTAGGTTTTGCCCGCCTTCAGCACCCTGCGCTTCCTGTAGAGGCGCGTGCATTATTGGTACCACCCGTTCTACTGGGAAGTGAGGAGAGGTGTACTCATGTCTACTGCGATTTGGGGAGAGCCAGAATCACGACCTGATCAGGACGTTCCCGCATCATTGCTCAAGCGTCTTCTACGCCAGATGATAGCGCAGTTTGCATGCACTGGTGCATGTATCGCATTGTATGATGAGCAATTCGATCACATGAAGATACAACTCCACGTGCGCTTGCGTAACGGGAACTCGACGACGACAGCGGCTCCTCAAAACGCAACGAATACAGAGGGTGATCTCTTTCCCATAGGCGCTACCTATCGGCTTGGACAGGATCTGATTGGCTATGTCTGGCATAAAAACGAGACGCATATCATGCGCCACGAGGATTACTTCGCCTTCTTTTATACAGGTTCTCAAGAAGATTTAAAGATAGATGTCGTGCCGACATGGTACCTTGTTGTACCAATGCAGGAGCCAACACTTATCGACGAGGTCTACGGCAGGAAGAAACAGTCTGGGGTGATGGGCATTATTATCCTCTATCAGACCACTACGGGAGCGGTATTCCTGCAAAGGCAGCGCTCCGAAGCACGAGAATTCGCCGAACGTATCGCGCTTTACCTGCAGAATGACCAGTTACGCAGTCAGCAAAGACGTTCAAGCGACTATTTAAAGCAATTACAGAGTATCAGTACCGCCTTCCCAACGTCTGTACAACTAGCAAAACTCGTAGAGAATGTCTATCAATTCACCTCAAGCATTGTTGATGTTTTATCAATGTTGATCAGCCTCTATGACCGCGACACGGAAAAGATTTATGACGTTTTTGCTATACGTGAAGGAAACCGCGTGGAGGGCCTGGCCGAAAAGCCCGAGATCATAGAGCCAGGTGAGCATCCCGTATGGTGGAGGGCCACTCAAGAGAAGAAGGAAAAGCTGCTGCTGGATCTCAGCCATTATGAAAGTGGGGAATACGACGAACTCTTGACCGGCACATGGGGTGATCAACGTAAAGCTGGTTCTTTTTTGCTCCTGCCAATGAAGATGTTTAATCGCGTCATTGGTTCACTCTGTATCACCAGTTTGCATCCAAATGCCTACCACGAAGAGGAAATACAGGTCCTGGAGACGATGGTACAGATTGTAACGGTGAGTATTGAGAATGCCAAACTGTACGAACGCTCGCGGGAGGCACTGCGCGGGGCAAAAAAGCGTGAAGAATTGCTGGCCGCGATGAATAGTGCGCTGCAAACCATTAGCGTCAGTACCGTCCTTGATGTGAATGATATTCAGCACAAATTCGTTGAATCCGCGGCCAAACTGGCCCAGACGGAGATGAGCATCTTCTTCCAGTGTAGCGCCGACAAGGAACAACTGATTGTGCAAACTGCTTACGAGACCCAAAAACAGCGATTCCAGGGAAATGAAGACGTTGACTATGCAGTCAATCAAGAACATCACGATAAACTGTTAGAAAAGATTCGCATTCCGTATAAGGGCTCTCCGCTGGAAAAACTTGTCGGATTGGGTTTTTTCTACCTCGATCAATCCATAGCGGCAGAACTTGCCGGCGCATGCGATGAGGGAGGGACCATTTTCCTTTTGGAGACAGGTATCCAGAAGATGCTCATGATCCCCGTCTTGTACCAGGCGGAACTGATAGGCATCCTGGGCGTGCATACGCCAAAGCAGGTACGCAACTTCCGCCCATCAGAGATCGGTATGCTCCTGGCTCTTAGTTCACAGGCAGCCAGCGCGATACGCAATGCTCAGCTTTTTGAGGAAATACAGGTAGCATACGCTGAACAGCAGCAACTGGATAGACTGAAAGATGAATTTCTCGTCACTGCTTCTCATGAGTTGCGCACGCCCCTCAGCGCTATTAGTGGCTATTCGACTCTGCTCAAGCGGCAAAGTAGCCGCATTAATCCGCAGCAGATCACGCGTTACGCCACAAAGATAACCGGCGCTGCCCAACAATTGACCGACCTGGTCAACAGTATGACCGAAGCGGCAAAGATAGGCGTGGTAGACAAGAAGCTTGATTTGCAGATCGGCCCGGTGCAATTGCACGCTGCCGTGGAAATGGCGGTGAATTTGCTCAGTGTCAATATTGAGCAGAAGCTCGTGACCCAGGTGGGGACTGATCTGTGGGTCGAAGGGGATCCGCTGCGTGTACGACAGGTGATTTCAAACCTGCTGGATAACGCTGCCAAATACTCTGAGGGAGATTCACGCATAGAAGTTATCGCCAATGCGACAGTCCTTGCACAAGTGGGGCTGCCTGAAGATCAGTTCGACATTGAAACAGACCCGGACCTTTCCGTGGTACTGGTGCAGGTCTATGATGAAGGAGAGGGTATCGACCTTGAAGATCAGCAGAAAATATTCGAGAAATTTGTACGTGCGACACGCTCTTTGACAACCCCTGTACGTGGATCTGGCCTTGGACTCTTTATCTGCCGCCGCTACATTGAAGCGATGGGTGGCAGATTATGGTTGCAGCAGAGCGTCCCTGGGGAAGGATCGGTTTTCGCTTTTTATCTACCACGCATGGAAGCGCCCGTTGAAGTTGAAGCAGGTAAGGGTGAGCAGGATGAACCAGAACCACCACAACAAACCTCGTAAAGTCCTGGTAGTCGATGATGACCCGATCATTCGCGATATGATGGTCGATATACTCGATTTTGAAGGATATGCTATCAGTACAGCACGGCATGGTCTTGAAGCGCTGGAAATACTGCGCGGTGACGAGCACTACCTGGTCTTCCTTGACGTGATGATGCCTGTGCTGGATGGTCAGGAGGTGTGCGCGGTCCTGCAAGCCGAGCCCGAAGTGCGCGGGCGGCATGTGATTGTCCTGATGTCGGCCATGGACAAAATAGCCGAGGTCTCTTCCCTCATTAACTTTGTGGATACCATTATGCCCAAGCCTTTCTCCGTAGACGATGTGTTAAGGATTGTGCAGCCTTATATGGAATGATGCCATGTGCTCCTAAAACTCGGTTTCGTCGAGACAGGCGCGATGGAGGGCGATGAGGTTATCATGCGCCTGTTGTTTTGAGATGGCGGCTGTCCACCTCCGTTATCGGCTGATATCTATCCATGAGCAGGCTTTCCGTGTCAAACATGCCATGTAAGCTTGCCAGTATATACTCGCCATAAAACTTGGTAGCGCGGCGCACGTCGTTATCGGCACTGTCAGTGAAGACATGGTAGACGAAGAAACGGCGCGGCTCCATCTCTGAACAATACGCCTGGCTCGCGATCAAGCCCTGTTCTTTTTTGGATTGTTTCACATGCTCTCGCAGGATGGTCATGACTTCCTTCTCAAATCCCGGAACGGCAAGAAACGTTGTAGTATAGCAGATCATCAGTCTCTCCTCTTGAATGAGCACATCGCTTGAACACCTTCCTATGAAAAAATGTAAATGACGAATGACAAGATGTCAATGATAGGCGTAATTGAAGCTCCTCATCTTGATAATCTAACTTTTGTGGTAATATGGTAAAATAAGCGCAACCTGTTCAGGTTATGAGTTATCCTATTACTCTGTAATGATA
>MNIY01000017.1 GCA_001919995.1 Ktedonobacter sp. 13_1_20CM_4_53_11 | reverse complement strand
TTTCATTATAGCACGTTTAAGGGTAACTAACATTTGCCGAATTTCTGTAATTATGTTATGCTATCTACAAATATCTATAGGCAGGTTTTCGGCTGAATGAAACAGGACGAACCCAAACTGTTGCGGGTAAGTAAAGCGGCCCATGAGTTAGGTTTGCACCCGTTTACCGTGCGCAAGTGGATCAGGCAAGGGAAAATTCACGCGGTCTGGGTTGGACAAGAAGCTCGTGTGCCGCGATCTGAAATTGAGCGGCTGGTAGGCAAGTCTGATGGGCGGCTGTTGGTGCTCTATGGACGGGTGAGCGGGCAGGGGCAAAAGGAGGACCTGGAAACCCAACTTGCCCGGCTCTCTGCCTGGGCCAAGGCAGAACGGTCGGGGAAGCCGACCCTCATCCTCTCGGACATTGGCTCTGGCCTCAAAGCCTCACGCCACCACTTACAACGGTTGCTCAAGTTGGTGATCGAAGATCAGGTGGCAGAAATTGCCGTCACGTATGCTGACCGTTTAACTCGGTTCGGACAAGAATACCTCCAGGTGCTTTTTGACAGCTTTGGAGTAACGTACACGGTCTTAGAACCGGGGGAAGAGAAAACAGCGGAACAGGAACTGACTGATGATCTGCTCGCCCTTATCGCCTTCTTTTCTGGTCGATTGTATGACATGGGTTCACACAAGCACAAGGAGCTGTTAAAGTGCGCACAGCGCGTTCTCAACAATCCCTGAGCTATCCGCTTCGTCTGCCCGATGAAGCGCAGGCCGATGCACTCCGCTTACTGGATGTCTCGCGAGAGGTGATCAATACCGTGATCGCTTCTCTGTGGGATCGGCTTGATGAATTTGTCACCCGCACGAATGCCTATGCCTACAAGCAGGTGGAAGAGATGATCGCGCCGCCAGTCGTTCACGGACATCGCCAATGGCGCTGCGAAGCCGAGCAGGCTGGTCGCATTCTGCGCGGGCAAGTCGAGCGCAAAAAACAGTTTCTGCTCATTCTTCCCCTTCTTGAACAGGGCATGATCATTCCGAAAAGTGAGAACAAGCGCGGGGGCAAAAATCGGAAAGCCATTCGAGAAGCCCTGACGCATCTGCGTGATGCCCAGACGGACGCAGGCAACGCCGTCGAACTGCAAAGTCTGATCGAACAAAGCTGCAATTTCTATTTGGCCAACGGATGCTTCCCCGATACCTACGAAGAAATGCAGCCAGTCCCCGTGCTCAAAGCAGGAATCTTGCCCTATGCAGGCGATGACGGTCCGACGATGGGGCAGACGTATCGGTTAGCTCTCGATCTTGATCAGAAGCAGCTTACTCTGGCCTTGCGTACGCCCGACGAGTCGGGAACCTGGGGACGGAACTGGCGAGAGAAAACGGTCCAGATGGCGCTGCCGGAGGTGGTGGTGGCCCGCATCCAAGCAGGGAAATGGCTTTCTCCCAGCCTGCGAGAAATCATCGAGCCAGATGCTACTCGCTATGCCGTGCTCGATTTCATCGTCGAGGTTCCGGTGGAGCAGCAGGCTCTGTGGTCCGAGATGCAGACGGTCCTCGGCTTTGATTGGGGTGTGAGGCAGTTTTTGACGGCCAGCATCGTTGATCTGGATGGGCACCAGGTGGGGCGGCCATTCTTTCTGGACGCTGGCCCCTTTGATGGCACACAGGCTCGGACGCGACGACAAATCGACCAGCTCAAAGCGAAAGTGGCCCGGCTGGAAAAGCAACGGGATCGCTTTCCTGTGGATGATCCACGGCGGAAGCCTTCGGTCCAGCAGCTTGTGGTGCTCCGCCGGGAGATCGCTCGATGCTGGGGCAAATATGAGGCTAGGAATCAGGATCTGGCGCATTTGGCGGCCAATGTCCTGCTCGTGCTCGCCACCGCCTTTGGCTGTGACCTGATGGCTGGCGAGTCGCTCAAGTCGATGAAGTCTACTGGGCGAGGGCGTGATGCGAAAGGGCGCTGGCGCAACTGGCGCAACAATGCTCAGGTGCGGGGCGAGCTGTGGCGCGTGCTTCGCTACAAGTGCCATCTCGCGGGTATCCGTCTCGAATGGCAGCAACCACGCAAGACCTCCCATACCTGTCCTCGCTGCGGGAGTCCTGCTAACACCTATCGCTCGCCCGCCCATGTGGACAAGGTGGAAAACTGGGGAGCCTGGCTCGTCTGCTCGAACCCAGACTGTCAGTGGAATGGCTCAAGGGATTACGCTGCTTCGATCAATATTGCTCGCCTTGGGGCGACTTTTATCAGACATGCTCAAGTCACCGGACGTAGGTATCATCCTTCCATTGCTGAGACGGCAGTGAAAGCCGTGTCGTATATCGGTGCGGTTGCGGTGCTACGGTTACCACCGCCGGTTCCACGGGACCGCTTGCTGTATGCAGGAAGAATCTACTGTAATGGTTGGCGCAATGCTGTGAAACTTCGTTCTTCGTACGCCACGGCGACTATGCTTCGGTTATGTGGCTGACTCGGGATAGTTACAGATAGTGCTTAAAACAGTAGATTTTAGTAACGGTCGGCAGATAGCTTTTAAGAAGGAGAACGATCCCTTCCCTCTATAGATGTGTATACCTCGTACAGCTGGAAATGCGGAAACAAAAAGAGAAGAAATGTAAATTCTCAAGAACCCCTGCAATTTCTTAAACTTTTTCCTGTGCTAATTCGTATGAGCAAACAAGGGACACTTTCCCAAAATGATATATTTAGCAAGACGGAGAGATGAAATAAGCAGGAAAGAAATATACAACCATGTCCATGATAACTCCTGAAACACAATCTAAACCGTCTTCGCCTCCATCCCCAGATATTGCCGGTTTTCGGCAAGTGCTGAAAAATCGTAACTTCGTACTGTTATGGCTGGCGCAGCTTATTTCACTCACTATCCTCAACGCTGCGAACTTTGGCATCATCGTCATCGTCAATAATGTTACCCACTCTGTCGTCATGGCTGGTATCGCCATCATCGCCTTTACGTTACCTGCCCTCCCATTTAGCGCGGTTGCGGGCGCAATTGTTGATCGACTGAATAAGCGCCTGGTATTATGGATCAGTAATGTCCTGCGCGCGGGCACCATGCTGCTGATAGTCATTTCCTTACTCTTCAATAGCACTAATCTCTTGCCGCTCTACGTGCTTACATTCATAACATCGTTAATCGGGCAATTCTTTATACCGGCCGAGGGAGCCTCTATTCCACTGCTGGTGAAAGAGAACGAGCTGGTCCCGGCACTCTCGCTTTTCAATATCACGATGACACTGTCGCAGGCCATTGGTTTTTTGCTGTTGGGAGGGCTTGTATCACGCATCTTTCCGCCTTTCACACTACAATTGGCCGGGTTGACCCTGCACGTGCAATCCATTGATATGCTCTTTGTCCTGGTGGCTTTTCTCTACCTCGTTTGCGCAGCTCTCATTCTCTGTATTCCTGCCCGCGCGTTTAGTGGGAAGCATATCGAACGGGAAAAGTCTACCAGTGGAGAGGCGGGCAAGGTGTTAGAGAAGATATGGCGCGAAATCGTCGAGGGATGGCAATTTGTGCGCAAGGACCGTGTACTCTTCTTTGCGGTCGTTCAGCTTTCCGTTGTGGGCAATATCATGTTGCTCATAGGTGAGTTAGCGGGTACCTTTGTACAGCAGGTCCTGCATCGTCCCGCTGAAGACATGGTGATCATCCTTGCACCCGCGGCTATCGGCCTGGTTGGTGCGTCAATCTTGATGCCGCGTATCACCGAACGAGTCGGAAAGCTGCGTTTGACCAGAATAGGTTTTATCGTGTTGGGAGTGGGTTTCATGCTCTTGCCGGTGACGCAGTGGTTAGCCTGGGATTTCTATGGGGAAAAGGCTGCATCGTCACCTCTGTTGTTATGGGTGACAACGTTGCTGGTGTTTGTGCTGGGAATGGCAACAGCCTGCGTCAACATACCGACCCAGACTCTGATGCAAGAACACGCGCCGGAGGAGGTTCGGGGGCGCGTCCTTTCGTTACAGTATATGCTGTACAACACGGGATCAATCCCGATATTGCTTTTCGCGGGTTTCTTTGCCCAGTTCCTCGGTCTCAACGGATTGATCTTCCTGGTCTCTGCCTCTCTGCTGCTGTTCTGCTGGTGGGGAATATGGTACGTGGGGCGTCACGAGCGGGCAAGTATAAGCGAATAGACTGGTTAAACTCACTTTTTAACCACAAAAACTAGCTCGCTGTCAAAAATCAGGCGCTTCATCTCCCAGTGCTGCACACCGGCAATAAGCTCGCGGAAGTGAGCCTCGTAATGTTCCAGCATCCCTCTACTCCTACCTCCCAGGCTATGGATAGGAAACGAAACAACCAGGTTTTGCGCGTGAATCTCTCGTAAGAGTCGATGGCCTGCCGTCTTATCTAACTGTTCCAGGCACGGTATTGCTTTGAGGAGAAAGGCCACATCTGCCTGTTGTGGTGGGCTTGTTTGTAGCACATCGCACACCTGCGCGCTGCCCTGTACATGCATAAGTGCCAGCCATCCCTGCAAGAAGTCCACCATACTGTGGTAGATATCATACGCATAGTATGCAGCCCCCTCTTCCGCCAGCTGCATCCAGGGAAGAGCCAGGGGATTCAGACCGCAGGCAATGTCGAGCACGCTGCGAATCGGGGGCAACTCGCTAAATATTTGTGCGTAAAACTGGGGAAGGATAGCAATGCGTTCCCTGGTAGAAGCGTGGTGGGTCATCATCGTGGCGCATAGGTCAAGCAACCGTTGGCGGTTGCCTGATAGAGTCACCACTTTCAGTTCATTGAGCCATAGCGTGTAGTGTTCTCTTGTGTCAAGGTAGGCGCCCCCGACCTGGTGCAGCTTGTTTTTAGTCGCCTTGAGCGCTTCCTTGCTATTGTGGCGCTTGCGCAATTCCTGCGCGGCAATCCGCGTAATAAGCTCCTTGGAGATATCCCTGTATTTCGCGCTTGCCAGTACAGCGTCAACCAGCGATGCTACCTGCTGCTCGTCATCCCTCTCCATCACAGTTCTACCTCAATCGCTCTGTCAGTTGTGTCATAAAACGCAGGTTATGGATGGTGGCAAGCCTGAAAAACAGGGTATCGTTGATCTTGAAGAGGTGGTGCAGATATCCAAGTGAGTAATTGGTGCAACACAGGCAGTCACAGTAGCTGGAGACAGGGGCGTTGGACTTGATGTGCTTGTCATCGTTGATGTAGGTGTACGAGAGCCATTTATCCTCCAGGCCAGCCGCGGAAGTGAAGGTATAGAGCCTGCTATGGCGCGCGTCGCGCGTCGGCATCGCGCTATCAAATATCCCGTACCCCATCTTCGTGCAATCCACCACGTTGGTGGGGTGTCCTATGCCGAGCGCGTGCATAGGAAATTGTGGAGGCACCAGCTCTCTCGTGTAGGCAATAAGATCTGTGAGCAGGTGGCCTTGCCCATCCATCGGCCATCCGCCATAGCCGAAGCCGTCGAAGCCTATCTCTAACAATTCATCCGCGCAGCGCTTGCGCAACTCGAGCGATCCACCTCCCTGGATGACGGCGAACAAGAGGGGGCGCTGCTCCGGCGGGAGCCGCTTCTGATTGACCTGGTGCAGGAATTCCTTTTTGCAGCGTCTGGCCCAGGCAATCGTTCGCTTGACCGACGTTTCCTGCATTTCGTAAGAAGCATCTACATGCGTACATTCATCGAGGCAGATGACTACATCCGCTCCATAGCTCATCTGGAGCTGTATGGTTTTCTCCGGTGTCAGGTGGAACTTGCGCTCAGCTGATTCAGGTTTGAATGTAATGCCATCGTCATTGATCGTGCCAAATTTGGGGTTTTGCTGGATGAGCGAGTAGGCCTGGAAACCACCCGAGTCTGTGACAATGGGGCGGGGCCACGCGCTCATACGGTGGAGCCCGCCCAGTGCCTGAATGGTCGAGGAGCCTGGTCGCTGCATCAAGTGAAAGGTATTCATCACGACTGCCTGTACCTGGCAGTCAAGCAGGTCGGTGGCATCGACTGCGCGCACGACTCCCAGCGTGGCATCCGGCATGAAAACAGGCATGGACACCTGGCCATATGGCAATTTCAAACTGCCATACGGATTCGTCACTTCTAAGTTGTCGCTCGTTGTTGACTGCTCCATTTTCCGGAATTGTATCAACTACTGGAGAAGATAGCAAGCACGCCCCAATCGTAATGCGATGGATGGACGGCTTCGTGGCAGGCCACGAGCCGTTCATCCATCGCATTTTTATTAGTGGGCAGAGGTAGTAATCAATAGAATTATTGGGTGGAATCATAGACAGGGCTATACAAAATGCTTACAATATAATCTATCTGCGGCAAATGACGTTGATTTTGCCAGTCAAACACGCCTGGCTGGCATTCCAGAAGCGGAAAGAAGAATGTTTAATGAGGAATTTAGCCAACAGGGCTTTGCATATTGCTGAGGGACTCGGTGCCAGCTATGTGGATGTGCGTGTCATGGAGCGCACCACAGAGGGAATTGAGGTCAAAAATGGGCGCGTTGAAGGCGTTGCCAGTTCAACCAGCGCGGGATTTAATGTGCGTGTCATCGTCAATGGAGCCTGGGGGTTTGCCAGCAGCGCGCGTATGGATGATGCTGAAGTCGAGCGTATAGCCAGGCAGGCAGTACAGATTGCGCGTGCCAGCGCCCTTGTCGCGGGCAAACCCGTTCAACTCTCGCCGCTCGCAGCGCAGCGAGGTTTCTATCGCACCCCCATGGAGCGCGATCCCTTTACGGTGCCCCTGGACCAGAAGGTCCGCTTATTGCTCGATGCCGATGCGGCGATGCGCAGCGTGCAAGGAGTAACTCTCACCAGCAGCGACATGGAATATTCACGCGAGCGCAAAGTATTTGTGAGTTCCGAAGGGAGCGAGGTCGAACAAGAACTGTTTGATACAGGCGCGGCTATCTCGGCCAGCGCCGTTGATCCTTCCAGTACTGAAATACAGACGCGCTCCTACCCCAATTCATTTGGGCGCCAGGCCGGCACGACGGGCTATGAATTTGTCGAGGCGATGGATCTACCCAATCACGGTGCGCGTATTGGCGAGGAGTCCGTCAAGTTGCTATCGGCCAGGCAGTGTCCCAGCGGCCTCAAAACGATCATTCTTGATGGGCCGCAGGTCGCTCTCCAGGTGCACGAGTCATGCGGGCACCCTATCGAATTGGATCGTGTTTTGGGTATGGAGGCGGGCTTCGTCGGCAAAAGTTTCCTGACCATTGATAAACTCAATAGCAATTATCACTATGGTTCGAAGATCGTGAATATGACCGCCGATGCCACTATTCCGGGAGGCCTCGGTACCTTTGGCTGGGACGACGAGGGTGTACCGGCACAGCGCTCTCTTATTGTCACTAACGGCATCTTTACTGGCTACCTGATGTCGCGTGATACGGCTCCCCTGCTCGGATTGACCAGCAATGGCTGTGTGCGCGCGGACGGCTGGAACCGTTTGCCGATGATCCGCATGACAAATGTCAGCCTTGAGCCGGGGACCTGGACATTAGACGACCTTATTGCCGATACGGATGACGGCATCTTTATGAGCATCAATAAAAGCTGGAGCATCGATGATCTCCGCTTGAATTTCCAGTTCGGCGTGGAGATGGCCTACGAGATAAAGCATGGCAAGCTGGGTGAGATGTTGAAGAATGCCACCTACACGGGCATTACGCCGCAATTCTGGGGCTCCTGTGATGCCATCTGTAATCATGATGAGTGGACCGTCTGGGGAACGCCCAACTGTGGTAAAGGCGAGCCGATGCAAGTGATGCGCACCGGTCACGGCGCTGCCCCGGCGCGTTTTCGCAATGTACAGGTGGGCGTCGGCAACTGGTGAGACTGGGAGAATACGCCCTGAGAGGAAGAAATCATGTTTTCTGATGAGACAAACGTGCGTGCGCTGCTGCAAAAGGTACTCGGCTATTCACAGGCTGACCAGACCGAGGTCGTCTACCTTGGCACGGAGAGCGCCCTGACGCGTTTCGCCAATAATAGCATCCACCAGAACGTCGCTGAGAGTAACCACGAGCTACGCGTGCGAGCCGTAGCTGGCAAAAGAGTAGGTGTGGCGACCACCAATCGTCTGGATGATGAGTCGCTGCGGCGTGTGACGGAGCAGGCGCTGCAGATCGCTCGTCTTCAACCCGAAAATCCAGAGTTTCATTCACTGCCAGGACCCCAGCCGATTTTGCCCGCACCTGGCTATAGCGAGCTGACCGCCCGCTTCAGCCCGGAAGAGCGCGCTCAGCGTGTCGGTATCATCGTTAAACTGGCCAGGGAACGCGGCCTTGAATCAGCGGGAGCCTTCTCTACGAACGCATCTCAGGTAGCGGTGGCAAACTCCCTGGGCATCTTTGCCTATGAGCCGCGCACCGACTCCGAATGTCACGCCGTTGTCATGGCAGACGAACAAGGTTCAGGCTACACGCAGCGCATAGCCACAGACGCCACCACTCTCGATTTTGAGGCGATGGCGCGTGAGGCGGTAGACAAGGCGCAGCGCAGCCGTAAACCTGTAGACATCGCGCTTGGAGAGTACCAGGTCGTGCTCGACACCTATGCCGTGGGCGATATGTTGCAGAATCTCATCTTTATGGGCCTCTCAGCAACCGCCGTGCAGGAAGAGCGCAGCTTTATGAATGGGCAGTTTGGCAAACAACTGCTTGATCCGCGCGTCACCATTTACGATGATGGCCATGATCCCACCAGCCTGCCCCAGGCCTTTGACTACGAGGGCGTGCCAAAACAACGTGTCGTAATGTTCGATCACGGTATCGCTAACGCAGTTGTCTACGACTCATACACCGCGGCGCGTGAGGGGAAACAGAATACAGGCCACGCCTTGCCCG
>MNIY01000021.1 GCA_001919995.1 Ktedonobacter sp. 13_1_20CM_4_53_11 | reverse complement strand
ATCGAGCAAAATGGGGGTAAGCGTGGCCGAAGCCTCGCATCGCAAAGCGTCACTATCCATCTCCCGGCGCACGCCAGCGAAAACCCGAAACCCCAATTTGTCCAGCTGCAAGGCACATGCTTTACCGATCCCACTAGATGCCCCCGTCACCACTATTGTATTGGCGAGGGGTATTCGCCTGTTTCCCATAAAGGTAACCTCCGCCCATGTGATGACCTGCTGCCAGGCCGCCGCGTTTCGCGAAACAATCGATTATCACACGGTGATGTGTAGGTGACGATGCAAGACCTCGACTGCTTGCGTCACTCCATCCTCTTTCCGGATACACTCGCCTAAGGCAGCTGACCGCGTGCACATGACCTCGTCGCAGGTTGCGGCTTGAATGGCGGTAGCCAATTGCTCTACTGATAGCCGCTTCCGGGGAATAGGTCTTGGCCCGGCACCCAATGCAAAAATGCGTTGTCCCCAGAAGGGCTGATCGCCAAAAAAGGGGATAACAACGGTGGGGATACCTGCGCGCATACTTGCCGCCGTTGTGCCAGAGCCCCCGTGATGTACAATCGCTGCCATTTGTGGGAAAAGCCAATCGTGAGGAATTGAGTCGATCTTGAATATACTATCAGGCAAATCGGCATTACTCAAGCCTCCCCAGCCTGTCAGCAAGATTCCGCGTTGCTTCGAACGCGCCAGCGCTTGCAACACCATTTCCGTCGCTTCTTCCGGTTTGTGGCTATTCATGCTGCCAAAGCCGACATAAACCGGGGGTGGGCCTGATGCCAGGAAATCCAGCAAGTCAGGTGGGGGCTGCCATTCTGCCTGGCGATCTAGAAACCAGTACCCTGTCACGTGATTCCAACTGCTCCAATCGGACGCGGGAGGGACGATATGGGGACTGTAGCAGTAAAGAAGGGTAAAACGTCCCCGGCGCATCTCACTGAGAGGCCAGTTTGGGGAAAGGGATGGTAAATTCAGAACCTCTCCCCGTGCTTTATTCACTGCCGGTCGAACGAGTTGCCAGAAGATTTGCATAGACAAAATGTGGGTCAGGTGGTTGTAAAAGCCGCTGAGGGGGAGCGAGGCTGGCAGTGCAGGAAAATACGGGCTGCGAAAAGCATGTGTAGGGGTCAGGGGATAGGGAGCGGCCATACCGAAGGGCACTCCCAGTTTTTCAGCGATGGGGTACCCTACGGCAAGCCCGATAGTTGAAAACACAATCGCTTCGGTACCCTGACAGGCATTCCAGCAATCTAGCATATATTGCTGTATCAGCGAATCCGCTATGCGGGAAAACTGCCGGAAGAAGCGTAGTGCGTTGTTGCCTGTGCCAAGCCAGGTCTGCCCCATTTCGTTTTCCAGCACGTCGCGTGGATCGTTTCCGACTGGGAAACAGGCAAGCCCCCGGCTGTGGATGAGCGGTTCGAATGAGGTATGGGTGACCAGTAAGACATCATGGCCGGCGGCTTGCAAGCCCAACCCCAGGGCAATGAAAGGGCGCACATCCCCCTCTGAACCCAGCGTTATAAGAGCAATACGCATGTTTTTCCCGTCATAATCTGCCTGGGAGTCCAGGTTCAGGTCTTCTAATAACGATTTGTCCAGCGGAACCTGCTCGGGGGAAACCCTGAGTTTTGGTGCGACAATAGCTCGTAGTTTTTGTTCCGTTGGAGTGATGGAAATGCTCATCACCAGACCTCTTTCGGTTGATAACTGTACTGCAAGAAGAGAGACAATGATTCGTCTGTGACGGGAGTTTTCCCACGGAAGAGTGATGCAGGTTGGAAGCCGTACGTGTGTGCCAGGGCCAGGATATTCTCCATTTTCTCCTGGGTGATGCGACCCTGTCCGATGGAGTAGCTTTCGTACCGACCGGCCATTGCCAGGATCATTGCCTCGCTAAAGCAGCCGTACATGACGGTAGGCGCCGGAAGCTGTGTGTAATAGGTAATATCGAGCGCGAAAGGCATTTCAGCCAGTCCACCAGAGATGGCCAGCACCCCCGGTCGAGGATCTGACGCGTAAGACAAATTTTTAGGATAGCCAACATCGCACACGATTGTGCCGGGCTGCATGTCTGCCTCCGATAGGATGGGTTGACTGGCGCTGGTGGCAGCGATGATGACGTTGGCGTGTGCCGCATCCTGTACATCAGTACTAACGTGTATCTCGACACTCGTGGGCAATTCGTATCGGAGTTCATCCAATTTCGCCCTGTTGCGGGCGATGAGTAACATTTGCCGGGCGCGTGGCGTCAATGCCATGGCGCATGCTCGCCCAATATCGCCGCTGGCTCCCACCACGGCGACTGTCCTATTGCTTAAATCCCAGTCCAAACGACTCAGCAGTTTATCGAGCTGCGCGATCGCCAGGGCAGCCGTTAAGGAGTTACCCGAAGTTATGGCGATACCAAGCTCTTCAGATTCTCTCTCTCCTTGAGTACCACCGATGATAGAAGTAAAGCCGCCCAGACCCACTACCTTTGCTCCCAGGTCCTTTGCTACATTGCAGCCATCGCGCATTTTTTTGTAAGCCGCTAACATTTTCCGGGGAGAATGGATTGTTTCGGGTAAAAAATTGCAAAAGATCAATCGACCGGACACTTGCCGTCCATCGGCCATGGGTATCAACAGGGGGTCCCGAGAGGCATAACTGGGCGTCCACTCAAAAATCTTCTCCAGGGTGGCTTTGTACTTTGTGAGTTTTTCACGATTGAAATCAGGCCGAGAATGTATAAAAATATCGCCCATGTGCTCGTAGCTGGCAGGATGCCCGAGCAAGGCAAAGTCGATGGTGGTGTTCTGGGTATCAGTATTCATTCCACCTCCTCGACCCATTTCTCGATAGCCTCCAGCATACTTTCAGCGTTTTCAACCATTCGCTCGCGCAGGATTGGCCCAACAATATCTTCGATCTCTGGCAAGCCGATCTCGTAGACCAGCTCGAACGTAACCTGGCTTCCCTCTCCATCGCGTATCACCTGCCAGTACCCGTCGAAACGATCAAATACTCCCTCCAACGACTTGAAGTGGACAATTAAGTTTTGCTTATCGTAAATGCCCTCCTCGATCCAGCTCAGTGGCGCGTCGTCAATGGTAATATCCCAGGCAGCCACCTTGCGATTTCCCTCTGCTTCTAACAGGATCAGTGAATTGACATTGGGCATAAATTCGGGGAAGCGTTCAATGTCCTCCACGACTTTGTAAGCGATGGAGGTTGGTCGATTGAGTCGTCGCGACATCGCAATCTCGTAGGTGGTGTTGGGCATGGACTATTTCTCCTTCAACATTGAGATGAAGGCGCGGGTTACTTCCGGGCCAGGCTTGGGATTGGGCAGCCCCATCTCCTTGGTGATGAGGACACTGCGCGGACGGAGTGGTGGCACTTCGTCAGGGTCAAAGCGCACATCGAATACCGCTGGACCGCCCTGTTCCACAGCTGCCTGCAGTGCAGTGATTAACTCGCCAGGTTTTTCAATCACCTGACCTTTGATACCGTAGGAGGCAGCAAGATTCACGAAATCAGGGTTTTCAAAGGTGGTGGCGGCAATACGACCGCCATAGAGTGTTTTTTGCAGATCGTAGATGACGCCGAGCCGCGAGTCGTTCATAATCAGCCAGATGATATCCAGGTGGTAGTTGGCGGCGGTGGAGAGTTCCATCGCGCTCATCAGAAATGCACCATCACCACTGACACACACCACAGGACGATCCGGACAGGCGAATTTCGCCCCGATAACCCCCGCAACTGCCCAGCCCATCGGCTCATAGTCGTGGGCGGTCATAAAAGTGCGTCGTCGTGCAGGGAGGTAGCGCCCCAACCAGCGTGTCCATTTTGAGGAGTCCGAGAGAATGAGTGTCTCTTCTGGCAGCCCCTGGCGAACTTCGTGAACCACTCTTTGCGGGAGCAGGGGCACCTTCTCACTGCGCATTTCTTTGACGGAAAAGAGCGGATGTTGTTTGAGCAAGGACGCTACTGCCGCCTGGCGCTCGCGCTGGAGCGCAGTGAATTGCGCCCCTGTTCCCAGGATGTTCAGCTTTTCTGCGAGGCGGGTGAGCATTGTCGGGAGGTGCCCGACGCTTGCCGCAGCGACCGGGTACACTTTACCAATCTCCTCTGGATCAGTATCCAGCTGAATCAGCTGCCTTCCTGCTGCCAGGGATGGATCCCAGCTCAGCGTGGAGATTTCGTTGAATGTCTGACCAACCGTCAGCACCAGGTCGGACTTTTCTTTCAGATAGTTTTCGGCGACTTTATGACCCAGCACGCCTATGCAGCCCAGAAACATGGGCGACCACTCATCCACCGCTGATTTGCAGGCCAGGTCGGTAGCGACCGGTATGGAAAAGCGCTCGGCCAACATTTGAATTTCGCATGTAGCATCGGGCAACAGAGCGCGTTCTCCGGCCAGGATAAGTGGGGAACGAGCCTGCGCAATTCGCTGAGCGATAGCTGCCATCGCCGAGTCGTCACAGGTCTTGCTCTCTAACAGGCGATATTCTGAGGGGTCAAGCGGCGTGTAATCAATTGTCTGGTGCAGGAGGTTGGCCGGTATGATCAGGTGAGCCGGGCCGGGTCGTCCCGAGAGTGCGATGCGTATACTATGGCGTACAAAATCGGCAAAGCGAGCGGGCTCGTTGCAAGTCGCGGTATGCTTGCAGGTGCCAGCGTACATCGCTTCCTGGTTAGGAGTGCGAAACCAGCCGGTTGACTCTTGATGGGCGCTTCTGGCATAAGCTGTTGTCTGCACCTGCCCGGTGAGTGCCAGGATAGGGACGCTGGCAACCAGGGCAACCGGCAAACCGGCCAGCAAATTGGTTGCGCCGGGGCCGAGCGTGGCAGCGCACACCCCCAATTGTCCGGTCACTTTGGCATAGGCAAAAGCTGCGTAAGCAGCTGCTTGCTCGTGCTTGACCAGGATCAAACGGATTGTGGGGTGATTGGCCAGTTGATCATAGAGCGGAAGTAATGGTCCACCAGGTATGCCAAAGATGGCCGTAACTCCCTCCCGTTCCAGGATATCTACAAGCGCTTCGGCTGCTTTAACTCGTTTCGTTGCCATTCAAGAACTCTCCCTTTAAGTAGCGCGTTTTGAGCTCAACCCGTTTGAGTTTCCCATTCGGCGTGACCTGAATAGTTTTGGGCCGTAGTAGAACGACCTCGCTGACCGGGTAATCCGCATCAATCAATACCTGGCGGACGCGTTGACGCAAGGCTTCCCGCTCGGCAGGATCGGTTGCGGCCGTCTCCACAAGCATCACGACCAATTCGGTTGCTCGTCCGGGGTCCTCGTAGGCAATGGCTACCGCATCCCCACGATGCATGCCAAGAGCCGTAGTGACCACCTGCTCCAGGTCATGTGGATAATAGTTCCGTCCGCCGGGCTGATTGTAATAGCCTTCCATCAAGCTGGGGCTACTCACCAGAACTTCACCGACCTGGCGCTCTCCCAGTCGTTCACCTTCCCCGTTGACGATGACAACCTCTGTCTCTGGCAATGGCGTCCCCGTGCATGCGATGCTGCGGGTAGTAACGAGAGCATCGTGAACACTGGTGGCGCCATTGCTCTGTACGGGTTGAGCAAACC
Source organism: Ktedonobacter sp. 13_1_20CM_4_53_11 (assembly GCA_001919995.1). The sequence continues at coordinate 3,533 of MNIY01000021.1, read as the reverse complement.
CCTTCGTCTGCAAAGTTTCCAGGTCGATCGCGTCAAATGCCGGTCCCTCTTCCACTGGCGTGAGCGTCACAGCTACGCCATTCTCTGCAAGCCCGTAGGCTGGCAAGAGGCTGGCAGCACGAAATCCTGCCGGTTGTAGTCTGGCGATAAATTGTCGCAAGCTTTCTTGAGAAATCATCTCGGCCCCCACTAAGGCAGCACGCAGGTGACGCAGGTCATAGTGTTCAACCTCGGAGTCTTTCAGAAAGCGGGCGCACAAGGCATAGGCTGAAGTTGGTCCACAGGTAATAGTGGCTCGGAAGTCGGACAATGCCTTGATCCACACACTGGGGCGTACCATGAAGTCCTCGGTCTGAAGCAGCGTGACGGTGATAGCGCAGTACATCGGGGTGAGCAGGAAACCAATCAGACCCATATCATGAAAGAATGGGAGCCACGACAAACCGGAATCTTCGTGGGAAACCACCTTCAGTCTGGCTGAAATGTTGCGCATCTGCGCGAGTAGAGCTGCGTTGCTGAGCTGTACTACTTTAGCCTGGCTTGCCGTCCCAGAGGTAAACTGCAGGACTCCCAGGTCGTCTTTGGAAATGGAAGGAGCGATGTACTGCGAGGTCGTTTGGACGTCACGTCGCGTCAGCACAGTCAGCTTCTCGATGGAGGACAACGGCGGTACGTCGGCAAAGCCTGCCTGCGCCTCAGACAGAATTAATGTCCTGGCATGGATCGATTGAAGGCGCTGCGCGATATTCGCCAGGTAGTGGCTATCAGCTTTGAGACGGCGAATAGGTACGGTAGCGGCTGGGACTCCTCCGGCAAGCAAAACGCCGAAATAGGCGTAGACAAAATCTTCCGTGTTAGGCAGAGCTAACACAACTGCTTCGCCTCGCTGCAAGCCATGCTCCAGGAAAAGGGCTGCCCAGTCGGTCGCTTTTTGCAGGGTTTGAGCATAGGTACAGGTCGCCACGACCTCACTTCGCTTAAGAAAACGAGCAAAGAGCAAATCTGGGTAGAATTCCGCGTTGTGAGCTAACAATTCTGGAAGAGTTCTCCACGTATTCTGACCTCCAAGGCGCAACATATAATGTATTGTCTCCAGTCTATCAGATATGGTTTGTGGGTTTCCCTTAGTGGAGTTCTCTCGCCACCTGTCCCCCATCTCAGGCGATGCGGGTGGGTGAGGTTATGGTGAATCGTTGTTCTTTAGACTCCCACACCCTGGCGGAACTCGTTTTGCGTGCAGAATAACGAGAGCGCAGCTCATCTCGTGGGGAGGTTGGGTTGGAAGTTGTACATTTACCCGGATTACGTATTCCATCAGATTAACCTGCGGCTCCGCTCATCTGAACGCTCGAGTCTGCCTTGAACATGGCTCTATTATAACATACCGCCCGGGGAATGTCTGTATGTGGCCTAAAAAGCCTAATTATGCCTGGTAGTAAGTATCAAATTTGGGTACATCAAGGCGTTTGCATCCTTCCTCTCATTATTTCGTATGTTATTGTGAACACTATTCTGTAATTCTTTCTCTCTTTCGAAGGATATCACACATATGCGAACAATACTGATCCTGAACCCGGAATCAGGCGATTCACCACTTGCGGAAGTCCATGGTACAGCAGCATTGCATGAAGAAATGATACTTGCTGCATTGAGTGTGTACGGCATAGAGCCTGAGGTATGGTATACCACACCAGAAGACCCTGGGGAAGGTTTGGCAAGCAAAGCAGCAGATGAACATGCCGATCTGGTGATTGCTGCCGGTGGGGATGGTACTATTCATGCTGTAGCCAGTGGCTTAATTGGCAGGGATAGTACCATTGGCATTATCCCTTTAGGTACTATGAATAATGTGGCCCATAGTTTGAGCATTCCTTTTACGATTGATGCAGCCTGCGCTATCATTGCGAAGGGGAAGACGCGCACAATAGACGTTGGCAGGATCAATGAACAGGTCTTCCTGGAATCAGCTGGTATCGGGCTCGAAGCGGCACTCTTTCCCTATCTTGAGGAGATGAAGAGTTTTGGAGTTTTGGCGACTCTGCGCGGAGTTATTAGAGGGTTGTTTACGTTATTTGCTTATCAGAGAACGAAGCTTAAGATCTCTTTCGATGAAGAAAGTTTTCGATCATATCAAGCTATACAGGTCACTATTTGCAATGCGCCATTTTATGGTCCGCATTTTCGAATCGTACCTGATGTGCTAATGGATGATGGGTTGTTGGACGTTATCATCTATAGAAACTTTAGCAAGCTCGAATACATTCTACACGCTATCGCGATCTGGCAAGGGAAGCGCGAATTACGACCAAAACTCACCCGCCGCAGAGTGAAATCACTACGCTTAAAGACAGATCGTCCTGTCGAGGTTCAGATTAATGGATACTCGTATGGTTATACTCCCGCAGCTATCACCATTGCTCCAGGTGCTTTAAAAGTTCGAGTACCGGAGGAAAATGTTATCGGGCTGAAAATTGACTCCTCCAGCATGGTAAATCAACGTCACAAGACTACAAAAAGAAAGCGGCGAGGTGCAGCAACATCATAGCTATGGGAGAAACAGCGCGACTTCGCTCTTTTACCCGTCTCTAATACCAGGACGCACGCCTTCTTGTCTATCTCTCTGGCGCAAGATGAACACGAAATGTTTTTATTTCAAAAGGTCTCACCTGAAACGATAGCGTGTTCCCTTGACAGGAGACATCGCTGATCGGTTCCTCCAGCAGGTTACACTCTTGCGCAGAAAGAATCGAGGTAACAAAGGTGAGTGTGCTGCGTCCGCGCTGATTGTGCGCTTCGTATAGCCGCACAATCAAACCATCCCCATCCTCGGCAGGTTTCACCGTCTCGACTATGACGTGCGCACAATCGACTTGAATGAAGGAAAAGCTTGCTATACCCGTTGCAGATTCGATAGGGATTGATGGAGCTTTCTTTTGACCAGCCATGCACACTACCGGAACATTGAGCTCGTAGGCACGCTGTACAATCTGCGCTTCCCTCCAATCTCCAACATGCGGCAAGAGGCTATAGGTGAAGCGGTGCAAGCCTTCATCTGCATGAGTATCTGGGAAGACACCGGATTTCAGGAGCGTCAGACGAACAACGTTATCGTGAACGTCATGTCCATACTTACTATCATTGAGCAGGCTGATACCGTATCCCCCTTCGCTCAAATCAATCCATCGATGAGCACAGGTCTCAAATCGCGCCAGATCCCACGATGTGTTACGGTGTGTGGGGCGTTCAACGTTGCCAAATTGGATTTCATACGTTGCTCGCGTACTGTTGATTGCCAGCGGAAACGCCGCCTTCAACAACGTCTGGTGCTCGTGCCAGTCAATCTCGGTGGCAATGTCGATGCGCGGCGAGTTGCGCCAGAGCGAGATACGTTGCGTTATACGCGAGGACATGTACGGACGGACAATCTCGACGGTTGCACGCACTGGTCCCTCTTCGAGGATACGCAGAGATGTTACTGCTTGCACAGGATACGGCTTCTCCTCATAAAAAAGATCGATATCCCAGGCGTCGAA
>MNIY01000010.1 GCA_001919995.1 Ktedonobacter sp. 13_1_20CM_4_53_11 | reverse complement strand
AGAGTCAATCACATGGCAGACACCCAACCCAACATTCTGGTGATCTGGGGCGATGACATCGGGATCACGAACCTGAGTTGCTACAGCGACGGGCTGATGGGCTACCGCACGCCCAACATCGACCGCATCGCCGACGAGGGGATGCGCTTCACCGACTCCTACGGTGAGCAGAGCTGCACCGCTGGGCGGTCGTCGTTCATCACCGGTCAGAGTGTCTTCCGCACGGGCTTGAGCAAAGTGGGGGTGCCCGCCGCGCCGCTGGGACTGCGGGCGGAGGATCCGACGATCGCAGAGCTCCTGAAGCCGCTCGGGTACGCGACCGGACAGTTCGGCAAGAACCACCTGGGCGACCGCAACGAGTTCCTGCCGACGGTGCACGGCTTCGACGAGTTCTTCGGCAACCTCTACCACCTGAACGCCGAAGAGGATCCGGAGCAGCCGACCTACCCGCCGGCTGCCGACTTCCCGCACTTCCGGGAGCGATTCGGGCCGCGCGGCGTTCTGCACAGCTGGACGACCGACGAGGACGACGCGACCGAGCAGCCTCGCTGGGGCCGTGTGGGGAAGCAGCGGATCGAGGACACGGGGCCGTTGACGAAGAAGCGGATGGAGACGATCGACGACGAGGTGCTCGAGCACGGGCTCGACTTCATCGATCGCCAGCACGCGGCAGGGAAGTCGTTCTTCGTCTGGTTCAACACCACCCACATGCACTTCAAGACCCATCCGAAGCCGGAGAGCATCGGGCAGGCCGGGCGCTGGCAGTCGCCCTACCACGACACGATGATCGACCACGACAAGGTCGTCGGTGTGCTGCTCGACAAGCTGGACGCGCTCGGGATCGCCGAGAACACGATCGTCGTCTACTCGACCGACAACGGGCCGCACATGAACACCTGGCCCGACGGCGGCATGACGCCCTTCCGAAGCGAGAAGAACACGAACTGGGAGGGCGCGTTCCGCGTGCCGGAGATGGTGCGCTGGCCGGGGAAGATCCCCGCCGGGGTCGTCTCGAACGGGATCATCCAGCACCACGACTGGCTCCCCACGTTCCTTGCCGCGGCCGGCGACCCGGATATCGTCGAGAAGCTGAAGAGCGGCCACACCATCGGAGACAGGAGCTACAGGGTCCATATCGACGGCTTCAACCTCCTGCCGTACCTGACCGGCGAGGTCGACAAGAGCCCACGACAGCTCTTCATCTACTTCTCCGATGACGGCGACGTACTGGCGATCCGGTTCGACAACTGGAAGGTCGTGTTCATGGAGCAGCGCGTGCAGGGGACGCTGCAGCTCTGGGCCGAGCCGTTCGTGGCGCTGCGCTTCCCGAAGCTGTTCAACCTGCGCACCGACCCCTTCGAGCGGGCCGACATCACCTCCAACACCTACTGGGACTGGGTGCTCGACAGCGGCATCCTCGTGCTGACAGCGTCGATGGTGGTAGGGCAGTTCCTCGAGACGTTCAAGGAGTTCCCGCCGCGCCAGCACGCGGCCAGCTTCACGATCGACCAGGCGGTGGCGAAGCTCGAGGCTTCCCTCACACACGGCCAGTAGGAGAGAGAACGGTGTCGAAGGTGCCACAGGACCAGGAGGACATGGCCTGGATCCAGGGCGGGACGTTCCGCATGGGATCGGAAGAGTTTTATCCGGAGGAGCGACCCGTCCACGAGGTCGCCGTCTCCGGCTTCTGGATGGATCGGTACGCCGTGACCAACGAACACTTCGCGCGTTTTGTCGCGCAAACCAGCTATGTCACTGTCGCCGAGCGCCCACTCAAGCCCGAAGACTTTCCCGGCACGCCTGCTGAGAATCTGGTTCCCGGCTCGATGGTGTTCCACAAGACCAGGGGGCCTGTGGACCTCCGCAATTCCGCGAATTGGTGGGCCTGGACACCGGGCGCGAGCTGGCAGCATCCATTCGGACCGCACAGCTCCCTCAAGGGTCTGGAGAAGCACCCTGTCGTCCACATGGCATATGAGGATGCCGAAGCCTACGCGCGCTGGGCGGGCAAAGAGCTGCCGACGGAAGCCGAGTGGGAGTTCGCCGCGCGCGGCGGGCTTGACGGCGCACGCTTTCCCTGGGGAGATGAGCATTTCCCCGCTGGCCGCGCGATGGCCAACACCTGGCAGGGCGAGTTCCCCTGGCAGAATCTGCTCACCGATGGGTACGAGGGAACTTCCCCGGTCGGCTCCTTCCCGCCGAACGGGTACGGGTTGTACGACATGGCTGGCAATGTCTGGCAATGGACCAGCGATTGGTACGTGCCGCGCCACACCGATGAAAGCGTCACATCGTGTTGTGGGCCGCCTCAGAACCCGCGCATGCTCTCGCCGGACAAGAGCTACGATCCCGGGCAGCCACAGTTCCGCATCCCGCGCAAAGTCGTCAAGGGCGGCTCCCACCTCTGCGCGCCCAACTATTGCCTGCGCTACCGACCGGCGGCGCGGCAGCCGCAAATGATTGACACCGGGATGAGCCACCTCGGGTTTCGCTGCATCGAGCGCCCGGCGAGTGCTCAAGAATGAAAGTGTCACCTGCAAGTTCAATCACTTCCCAGGAAATTCACCTTCACGTACATTTCTCCTTTCCGGTAGGTAGAATTACTTACATATTTAATAGAAAAAGGCGGGCGTTTCATCCGCACAAACCTACTATTATAGAACAAAGTGTGTTATACTCAACTATGTGCGTGGAATCTGGAGACCATCTTAGGAAGGTCTGCTCTGTGTTCTGACAAATGAGCCTCAAACAGGGTAATAATGGCTCAATCTGCCTTTTCTAAAGCTACTCAAGGTAGAAGTAGCACCAATGGTCGTGTATGCCATCCACTCCCCGCATATGCCAGGCTTTTCATATGTACACGTTTCACAGGCAGTATGCTGCTGGCAGAGAGCAGCATTGACCCGTTTATGTCATAATTTGCGTTTTGGAGAGAGAAGCTTGTATCAGTTCCTTGAATAGTGCGGCTTTGTGCATTTCTTGTGATGTTCCTTAAGTGATCTTTCGTAGAGTAACGTGTACGAAAGATAGGAGCTACACGCATGATCGGTCGCGTGAATCTTGCTGGACAACGCCTGGGCAATTATAGGCTCATCCGCCTGCTTGGTTCGGGGACCTTTGCCGACGTCTACCTGGCTGAGCACCACTATCTCAATACCCATGTGGCTCTCAAAGTCCTGCACACCCTCCCAGATGGGCACGGCAGCGAGGCCTTCCTCACCGAAGCTCGCCACCTGAGCCAGCTGGTGCATCCGCATATCATTCGCGTCTTCGACTTTGGCCTGGAGGATCCCACACCCTACCTGGTGATGGACTACGCGCCCCATGGCAACCTGTGCCAGCTGCACCCACAAGGCGCCAGGCTGCCGCTGGCCACCGTGGTTGCCTATGTCCTGGCCATCGCCTCGGCCTTGCAGTACGCCCACGATCAACACCTCATCCATCGCGACCTCAAACCGGAGAACCTGCTGCTGGGAGCCAAACACGAGGTCTTGCTCAGCGATTTTGGCCTGGCCCTGCTCACCTCCCCCGGCGAAGGATTGCAGGTGCAGGAACGCCTGGGCACGCTAGCCTACATGGCGCCCGAGCAGATTCGCGGCCAGCCCTCGGCGGCCAGCGATCAATACGCCCTGGCCACTCTCGTCTACGAGTGGCTCTGTGGCCAGCAGCCCTTTCAAGGGACGGTTGCCGAACTCACGAGCCAGCACCTGTACAGCACTCCGGCTGCCTTGCGCGAACGCCACCCCGATCTTCCGCCTGCCGTGGAACAGGTCGTCTTGCAGGCGTTGTCCAAAGACCCCGCACGGCGCTTTGTGGATGTGCTCAGCTTTGCCAGCGCCCTGGAAGAGGCCAGCCAGGCGCTCGCGCACCTGCCCCTGCCTTCGACCCCGCTCCCCGTGCCGGCCGCAGCCAGCTCGTCTCTGGAGGGCTCGCCGATCTCCTTCCAGAACATACCAGTACCCCTCACGCCCCTAGTGGGGCGCGCAGAGGAGGTACAAGCAATTGCCGCCCTCGTCCTGCGCCCTGGGGTGCGGCTGCTCACCCTGACGGGTCCACCGGGCGTGGGCAAGACGCGGCTGGCTGTGCAGGTTGGCAGCGAGCTACAGGAGAAGTTGAACCAGGACGTCTGTTTTGTCGGGCTCACGGCCATCAGCGACCCCGAGCAGGTCATACCGACCATTGCCTACGCGCTGGGCTTGCACGAGAGTGGGGAGCGGCTGCCGGGCGAGCGCCTCAAAGCCTTCCTGCACGATAAGCAGTTCGTGTTGCTGCTGGACAACTTCGAGCAGGTGCTCTCGGCGGCGACCCAACTCACCGGCCTGCTCTCGGCCTGCCCGCAGCTCAAGCTGCTGGTGACCAGCCGCCCTGTGCTGCGTGTCGAGGGCGAATACGAGTTCGCTGTGCCCCCGCTGGCACTGCCCGATAGAGAGCACTTGCCTCCGCAGGAAGCACTGGCGCAGGTGGCCTCCGTGGCACTGTTCGTGCAGCGGGCGCAGGCGGTCAAACCGCAGTTCCAGTTGAGCGAGGATAATGCGCGCACCGTCGTCGAGATCTGCCGGCGGCTGGAGGGACTGCCGCTGGCGCTGGAACTGGCGGCTGCGCGCACCCGGCTGTTCCCGCTGCCCACCTTGCTCATCCGGCTCGAACACCGCTTGTCGGTCCTGACTGGTGCCAGACAAGATGTCCACGCGCGCCAGCGGACCTTGCGCGACACCATCGCCTGGAGCTATGATCTGCTCAACCGGGAGGAGCAAGCGTTCCTGCGCCGCCTCTGTGTCTTCGCGGGGAGCTGCACGCTGGAAGCGGTGGAGGCCGTCTGTAGGGCTCCTGGTGATCTCAGCGCCCCGGCCCTGGATCTGGTTGCCTCCCTGCTCGATCATAGCCTGCTGCAGCAACACGAACGAGGCACGCAGGAGCCAGGCCTGCAGCTCTTCGAGATGATTCGCGATTTTGGGTTAGAGCTCCTGGAGGCGCATGGCGAACTGGAACGCTGCCAGCATGCCCATGCGACCTACTACCTGCAGCTTTCCGAGCAGGCGAGGGCTGCCTTACCCGGTGCTCAGCAGCTTGTATGGTTGGAGCAGTTGGAGCAGGAGCATGGGAACATCCGGGCGGCTTTGGACTGGCTGCTCGCACATCATGAGACCGAGTCCGCATTGCGCATCGCCTCAGCGTTGCGACTGTACTGGTTTCTCAGCGGGCGCCTGAGCGAGGGTCGTGGGTTCCTGGAGCAAGCTCTGGCAGCGGGCAGCCGCGACGAGCGGCTCGGTGGCAACCGAACGTATGCCAGGGCGCTCGATGCTGCTGGCTACCTGGCGTTTGTTAAGCACGATCCTCAGCAAGCAGCAGTCCATCTGGAAGCCAGCCTGGAGCTGTTTGAACGCCTGCAAGACCAGCAGGGCATCGCGACCTCCCTCTCACGCCTCGGTACCACCATGCATGTCCTTGGGAAAGGCACCGAAGGACTGGCCAGGATGCAAGAGGCCCTCACCCGCTTCCGCGAGATGGGAGAGACAAGCAGCTGCGCTGACGTTCTGTTCGCGCTGGGAAGCACAGCCTTTTTGCGCGGGGAGTATGACCAGGCTCGCGAGCAGTTAGAGGAAAGCCAGGCGCTCTGCCCAGCAGGAGCGGTCACCTGGGTGCGAGCAAGCGGCCTGCATTATCTCGGATTTGTTAGCTATGCCCAGGCAGATTATGCACGCGCGCGCCTGTTGTCCGAGGAAAGCCTGGCATTCTTCAGGCGCTTGAGGGTCCCGCTCTACACATCGGAAGCGATGGTCATCCTTTCCTGCGAGCTGCTGGCGCTTGGAGAGGAGACAAACGCCCAGGCTTTGCTGGAGGAGGCGCTAACCCTGGCCAGAGAGAGAGAGAATATCCAGGACCTGGCGCGCGTGCATTGGGGGAGAGGGCACCTGGCCCTGCGACAGAACCATTTGGCAGAGGCACAGACCTGGTTAGAGGAAAGTATCACCGAGGTCGAGGGGAAGTGGCTCATCCCGCGCATCAAGTGGGTCGTCGCCTCATGCCTGGAAGGGCTTGGAGAAATCGCGCTGGCCAGGGATAAGGCCAAGCGGGCGGTCCAACTCTTCGCAGCCGCCCAAACCGTACGTGGAGCCAATGGGTATTATACGCCCGTGGGCATGGAGCAGCCGTTCTACGAGCGCACACTGGCGATGGCACGCACGCAGCTTGGGGAAGAGGACTTTAGCGCGCTCTGGAAAAAGGGGCTTGGTATGACGGTGGATCAGGCTCTGGCCATGCGGGAGATAGAAGAGGGAGCCGGAAGAGATCTCCCAGTTGTGTCGTCCCTTGCTCCATCAAAGGCCCCAGCACTGGCTCCTCCCGCTGGCCTGACCCGGCGCGAGGTTGAAGTGCTGCGCCTGGTCGCTCAAGGGCTGACCAGCCATCAGATTGCCGAGCAGCTCGTCTTGAGTCCCAATACCGTCAACGTACACGTGCAGTCGATCTACAACAAGCTCGGGGTCTCTACACGTGTCGAGGCCGCCAGGTTTGCCATCGAACATCACCTCCTCTAAAGCAAAGGCAGAGGTACAATTAGTGCCGCTGGCTTGCATCTCCCTGCTCACCCTCGTGTTGTATGTCTGGGGCTAGCGGGAGAGGCAGAACCGCGACGCGCTGGTCGAGCATGATGAGAAGAGCGTGACAGGAGACTAAGCATGCGCGAACAGGTTGCCTGCTCAACTCGTGAAGAAGGGGTCAAGGGGAAAAAGGTCCTATCCTTCACCTGCCATGAAACGTTGCTCGCGAGCAAGACGTATAATCTCTAGTAGAAACAATACGTTGCTCCTGGTCCTTCTCCCCCCGAAGTGTATCCAACCAGGAGGAAGAACGGAGGGAACTGTGCATGGATGCGAACCCAGAGGCGACACCGGAGTCGTCCTCGGCTCAGGATGCTCACCCGGAAGCACCTGAGCCTCAGCCAGCATGGCAGCGCTTCGTGCTCGCCGTGCAGGGAGCCAACGATGGCTATTATGATTGGAACCTGCTCACCGATGAGGTCTACCTCTCCCCGCGCTGGAAGGAGCTCATCGGCTACAGCGATGCCGAACTGCCCAATCGCGCCGAGACCTGGGTCGACCTGCTGCATCCCGAGGATCGGGAGCAGGCAACGGCGACGACGCATCGTCTGCTTGCTGGGCAGCTCTCCCAGTACCAGATCGAGTACCGCTTGCAGCACAAAGATGGTTCTTATCGCTGGGTCCGCTCCTGTGGGGCCATTCTGCGCGATGCGACGGGCAAACCAGTTCGCCTGGGAGGCTGGCATACCGACCTCACCGAACTTAGACGCGTCAGCGAGCGCCTGCAGCAGCAAACCCAGGTTGCCAGAGTATATGCCGATGTGAGCCTGGCTCTTGCCAGACGGACCGGCTTACGGGTCTTCCTGCAGCACTGCGTCGATGCGCTGCTGGCGCATATCCCGCTCGGCTGGGTCGGCATCTGGGTGCAAGAGCGAGGTCGGCATGGCTTCGTGCCTCAGGCGCGAGCTTCTCGTGCTCTCAATATGCATGGCGGGGAGTATGATCTGCCGGTAGGAGTGCTGACCCTGGGTCAGATCGCGACCTCGCGGCAACGCCTGCTGAGCCAGGAGGCGCAGCATGATGCGCGCCTGCATCCCCAGGAGCGGGCGTGGGCACGGCGGGAGAGCATGAGCGTCTTTGTGGGCGAGCCCTTGCGGGTCGAGAGCGGGGTGGTGGGAGTGCTGGCGCTGTTTGCCGACGAGCCGCTGCCCGAGGTGTTCCTTGAGGCGTTGAGTTCGCTCACGATGATCATCGCCCAGGCGATCCAGTGCATCCAGGCAGAGGAAGACCAGGCCTAACTTCGTATGCACTTTACCACATTGCAGCAAGCACGAACAAGCAATCTAGGTGCTCATGGCGGACCGATCATGTCCTTCATGACCTGTCACTTCCACAAGCTGCTGCTCCTGCTCGTCTGTTGGAAACTGGTCGGGATGCCGCTCGCGCCAGGTCTTCCAGAAGGCCAGGACGAAGGTCTGTAGGATCGCGGCCGCCGGGCAGGCGAAGAAGGCGCCCAGCAAACCGAAGAGAGCGGTGCCGACCAGCAGCGCAAAAATGGAGAGGATGGGATTGAGGCCGACGGAATGGCCAAGGATGCGCGGAGACAGGATCTGGCCGTCCAGTCCTGCCTGCATGATGGTGACAAAGATGCCGTAGATGAGCGCCGTCTGCCAGCCATGAGAAAGGGCAAAGCCAATGCCGATCGCCCCCGAGATGTAGGCGCCGATCTGTGGGATGAACTCACAGACGAAGACGATCAGCGCCAGCAGGAAGACATAGGGCACGCCGATGATGAAGGCTCCAAGCCCAACGACGACCATCATGATCGTGGCCAGCAGGACCTGGCCGCGCACAAAACCGCCCAGTGAGCGGTCCAGTTCGTCCAGGAACATCGTGAGAAATTGGCGGGCCTTCACGGGCGTTTTCTGACGGAGCCAGCTGTTCACGCGCGGCCCGTCGATCATAAAGTAGACGGTGAGAGTGGCGACCAGCAGGAGCGTGATCGACGTGAGGAAGATGCTGCCAACGATGGGAACTACGCCGCTGATGGCTTGCTGCAGGTCCCCCAGGATCTGCTGAGCTGAGGTGTGGATCTGATCCTGTGAAAGGCCCAACCCCTGCAGCCAGGTGAGGAAGGACTGGAAGGGCGGGTAGTTCTGCGGGTGCTGGATGAGGTCCGTGATAAAGCCAATCAGCTGCCCGAATTGCTGGACGGCCGCGAAGACAAGAACATAGAGGATCAGGCCGATCACCGCCAGCACCACCAGCAGGCTCACAAGAATAGCCAGGGGGCGCGGCATGTGGCGCTGAAAGAAGCGTACCAGGGGGAAGATGAGGTAGGCCAGCAGCGCTGAGAAGCCAACGAGCACAAGCGGCCCAATAATCTTGGCAAGGCCCCAGATGATTGCAGCTGCGAGTGCGAGCCACCCTAGAATCGTCAGCACCATGAAGAAGCGCCGCTGCCAGGTGCTGTGGGCGGATGGTCTGTCACTGATTGTGGCCGGCGACTCAGGTTTCGAAGACATGTGCATACTCCTTCAAGATGTTCTTCATCGATTGTTCAATCCGGCCATGCACCGCTACTATCCGCGCTCACGCGTAGGATCGTTTCGTTGACCGTGAAAGGTGTCTGGTTCATCCCGTTGTGTCGTCTCTCTGCCGATCCTGGGCTGGGAACTGCGCTCTGAAGCCCTTCACGCCCTCCTCAATGGAGGGGTAGATGTGTTCTTCACCGATGGTCTGAGCAACCCCGCTGCGCTCAAGTAAGTCTCGAATCGGTGCCCGCACATTCGCCAGCAGCAGTTCCACCCCTTCTGCTTTCAGCTCGCCCACCAGCTCGGCCAGCGTGTCGACACTGGAGAGGTCCAGATTGTTACTTGCCTCCAGATCCAGGAACACGGCCCTGGGAGGGGGATCAGTCGTGCGTACCAGTTCCTTGACGCGGTCGCGCAGCGGCTCATCGTTTGCAAAGAACATGGGCGCATTGAGCCGGAAGATGAGCAAGCCAGGCACCACCTCGTTCTCGGGGTGTCGTGCGATATCACTATAGACCGGCTTGCCCGGGATCCTGCCCAGGATGGACCCTTGTGGTCGGCTAGCGCGATAAATAAGCAGGGCTAACGAGAGGACCACCGCCAACAGCAACCCCGGCAAAATGTCATATACCAACACACCGAGCAAGGCAGTCAGCGCCAGCACGAAGGAAGTTCTGCGCAGGCGCCAGTAGCGTCGCATCTCGCCCACATCCAGCAAGCCCCACACCGCGCGGATGACAATGGCTCCCAGAGTAGCTTCGGGCAGGTAGTAGAAGAGCGGAGTCAGCGCCAAGACCCAGCCCAGCAGGAAGGCGGAGCCGTTGCTTCTGGCCCGCTGGCTGAACAGCATCAAGATGACCGCGATGATCGGCACTGGGCTGATGGCGACGCCGATGGCCTGGGGTAAGATCGTGCCGAGAGCGTTTCCCATGACTTCCTTCCTCCGAGTGTGTTCAGGCTCGATGAGATGGTCGTGGCTGTCGGAGCCGAGGTCGATGCGCACCCACTTCACGGTGCCGGTGAAGGCGTTGTCTCCGGCCGGGTAGTCTTGCGTCACCGGCGAGCCCGTATCGCGGCCGACGTCCGTCGTCTCGTCAGCCGTGAACGCAAGCGTGTGGGTGCGTTCTACCCGTCCGGAGCCGACCTGATTCCCGTCGACGTAGAGGGTGGCTCTGCCCCCCTTGCCAAGCCCTCCGCCGTCGTAGGCGAACTCCATGCGCACCTGGTGCGAGCCTTCGGCCAGCCGCGCGTCGGCCGAGACGGTGTACTGCTGGAGTCCGCAGAAGCTGTAGCGATAGGTCAGCAGACCGTCCTTGACGTACAGGACCCACCCCCCGATGATCCCGCCCTGGTTGACGATGACCCCGTTCCCACCACCCTGGGGCACAACCAGCTCGGCGGTGACCGTGTGCGACTTGTTCTTGACGTTGAGCACGCAGCTCTCGTTGAGTTGGCCCATGCCCTCGAAGAGGAGCTGAGACGTCCCGCGGATCAGGGTCGGCCGCCCCGCGACCTCGGGCAGGATTCGTTCGAACTGTCGATCGTCGAGGGGCAGCACATTGTACCTGGTCGCCTCGATCAGGAAGAGGCGCTGCAGCTCGTGCAGCTTCTCGGGCCTCTCCCTTGCGAGGTTGTGCGCCTGTGTCCAGTCCTTGCTGCCATCGTAGAGCTCCCACACGTCGTCGTCGAAGGACTTCTCAAGGTGCCCAAACTCCCAGGGGGTGCGGTGCTTGGTGATCGCCGACCAGCCCTGGTGGTAGATGCCGCGGTTACAGAACATCTCGAAGTACTGGGTGGAATGACGCTCGGCCGCTGTGGCGTCATCGAAAGAGTAGATCATGCTCACGCCGTGCATCGGCTCCTGGGTGACGCCATGCACCTGCACCGGTTCGGGCAACCCGGCGGCTTCGAGGATCGTCGGGGCGACGTCGATGACGTGGCAGAACTGCGAGCGGGTCTGGCCCCTGGCCTGGATGTGGGCCGGCCAGTGGACGATGGTGCCGTTGCGCGTGCCGCCCCAGTGCGAGGCGATCTGCTTGGTCCACTGGTAGGGCGCGTCCATGGCGTGGGCCCAGCCCACCGCGTAGTGCGGGGACGACTCGGGGCTACCCCACGTGTCGAGCCGCTCGTTCATGAACTGCGGCGTCTGCAGGTCATCGGCACCGTTGATCCCGATCGTCGAGTTGAACGTTCCGGTCAACGTCCCTTCGGCTGAGGCGCCGTTATCGCCGATGATGTAGTAGACCAGCGTGTCGTCCAGAATCTCCAGCCCGGTCAGGGCGTCGATCAGGCGCCCGACGTGGTGGTCGGTGAA
>MNIY01000083.1 GCA_001919995.1 Ktedonobacter sp. 13_1_20CM_4_53_11 | reverse complement strand
GTTCATGCCGACCGTCGAACCATAGGCATGGAAGAAGGGAGTTACGCATAGCGTTACTTCTGTGGCGTTGTGGACTCGCGGCGTCCAGTTACGAGTCTGCATGGCATTGGCAAGCAGATTGCGATGGGTCAGCATAGCACCCTTTGAAAGCCCCGTTGTACCACCGGTGTATTGCAGGATGGCCAGGTCATCTCCTGAGGAAAGGGCCGGTAAATTGAAAAGCTCTAAGCCCTTCTTTGCGTGTCCTACAAGCATTTCGCTCATGGTGTGCAGCGTCTGGTCCTCGTGGAGTTCTTTGTGCGTCAGGTGCAGCTCTTGACGTTTGGTTCTTCGCTGGCTGAGCGGGTAAAGCCTGCGCAGCAGAGGCGGCAGATAATCAGCAGGGCTGGTGAGAATGACGTGTTCAAGAGCAGTTTCGGCGCGTACGGAACGGACAGTAGGGTAGAATTCATCCATCATTACGATGAAACGCGCGCCTGAATCCGCCAATTGATGCTGCATTTCGCGCCCGGTATATAGAGGGTTGGTTGGAACTGCCACGGCTCCCGCCCGTAACGCGCCGTAAAAAGCAATAGGGTACTGCGGGATATTGGGTAGCGCAATCGCTACGCGATCGCCTTTCTGTATGCCCAGCTTCTGTAGTGCGATGGCGAAGCGATTCGCCAGGGTGGAGAGTTGCACGTAACTGATCTTTGTTCCGTAATAGATGAGGGCGGGGTGCCCTGGATAGTTTTTAACCGCCTGGTCGAGCAGCCATGTGAGGGGGTAGTCAGGAATATCGAGGTGCGCAGGAACGCCCTGTTCATAAAAACGAATCCATGGCCGGGCTGACACGATGTCGTGTCCAACGGCGGCGTTGGTAGAAGAATCTCGTGGTGATTGAGGGTTATTTATTAGCGATGAGTCAGACATATCAAACCAGTTCCTCTCGTAGCGGTATCGCGTTTGTGTCGATGCCTGGGCGACAGTCATTGTCGCGCCTACAAGGCAGAAAATTCCCTTTTCATAATTATATGCCGATTGTAGTGATAATAATACGTTGCCAGCTAACAATTTTGTGATGCATAATGAAGGTGTAGCTAACAGGTTATTTCTTTGCTGACAGGGTTTCCAGGAGGGTATCAGAAGTTATTATGAGCGTAGGGAGTACTATATCGGAGTTTGCGCAGCTTGTGGCGCGTTTCCGGCAGCGACGAGGGATGTCACAGGGACAGCTTGCGCAAGCTACTCGTCTCTCGCGCACCTATATTTATCATCTAGAGAATGGGATGCGCAGCAATCCCTCGCCACATGTGGTCGAGAGTATTGTCAGGGCCCTGCAGTTGCGGGGAGATGAGAGGCGCGAACTCTTTGCAGCGTACACGGAGTTGACCGGCCATTACCTGGATACCGAGCAGGTTGAGAGTACGCTGCTGGACTTTGGCGAGCTGGCACGGCTGCTGGTGCGCAATACGTCGTACCCGGCCCACTCGCTTGATCGCCTGTGGTTTCTCAATTCGTGGAACGACGCGGCTATAACTCTTTTTGAGGTCGAGAGGGATATTGTGGAAGGGGAGAGACGGCACCTGTTAGAACTGGTATTTGATGCTCACCGCCGCCGCAATTTTTACGATTGGGAGGACCTTGCTCGCCGCCTGGTGAGCGACTTCCAGTACAATACGCGTACGTTGACGCACATGCCAGAATATAAAGAGCTTTGGAGACACCTGCGCGAATTACCAGATTTTCGCCGTATAGCGGCCGCTACGTACCCGGAGGGGAAGCCCGCCCCTTCTTTTGTTTTTCAGGTGCAGAACAGCAAGCTTGGGCGCGTCACATTGCGGACGGCGACGACGGTGTTCACGGGGATATCTACGTATTCGATGGTGAGCTATGTGCCGGGCGATAAGCAGACGCTGGAGATTTACCGGAGGTATCACTGGCAGCTGGAATAAATGAGAGCTGTCCAGGTGAATCTAATGAATGCTGTGGGCAGGTTTTTGTCGCAGTTGTCGCAGTTGTCGCAGTTGTCGCGTATGTAGCATATAAGTATGGTCAAAGATGGTTCATGCCTTGAAAGGTCCCTGCGGAGGGCCAAACCCGCAACTCAACAGGAAGCTGTTTGTATTTCAGGCATTTTCTTTTGCCTGGAGGCGCTCGATGGCGCGTTCGGTGACTTCGAGGCCGGCTTTGAGGACGGCTTCTTTATAGTCGCGCACGAGCATTTGATATTCGAGGAGGCGGGGGCGACGAGTGGGGCGCGTGGCGTACTGCTGGCGCGCCCATTCCATGTGCTCGAGCTGGTTAAGGAGGCTGGCGCGATGTTCCAGGAGGTGTTTGAGGGCTACTTCGTCCGAGGTTTCGCCACAGAAGAAGAGTTTTGTGAGAAAATCGTCTTTGGAGAAGCGTTCGGGAACGTCTTCTTGCAGCCAGCGATCAAGTTCGGCCTGGCCCGCGGGTGTGAGGTGATAGACTTTGCGGTCGGGGCGACTTTTTTGGACGATGACTTCGGCCTCGACGAGTTTCGCGTCGCTGAGGGCTTTCAAGGTGGTGTAGATCTGACTGTTTCCGGCGTTCCAGTAGCTGGCGAGGGCGCGATCGAAGGCCTGTTTGATGTCGTAGCCGCTCATGGGACGCGCGCCTAGCAGGCCGAGAATGATATAACGCAGGGTGTTGCGCGAGTAGAGGCCGTTGCTGTTCTCAAAAGTTGCCGGTATAGTATCAATTTGTTCTGTCATACAATCTTTTCTTTGGTGTGGGATGATCTGGTTTTTCCGGTATTATAGCACTTAGGGTGGGACGATGATATACTTTATTGGTAAGCTGTACTTGCATGTGTGTTCTAACTTAGATCGTTGACACTCGTATACTTTGTGGAAGCACTTTAGCTCATTCGGTTAACTATATGCCCGGTAAACCATCTAAAAACTACGGTGAAAAACAATGAAGCGTTTTGAAGGAGAACATGAATGGATGCCCGATTTTATAACAGCAACGATCTGAATATTGAGCGGCTCGCCACGGACCTCGAGCATTTCTTTCGCGGCCAGGGATACCAGGTACAGCAGATTGGCAACAATGAGCAGATAATGGTACAGTTGAAGAAGGGCAGTGATTTTGAAGCGGTCATTGGGATGCAGGCGGCATTGACTGTGACTATCCAGCGTACGGCCGGTGGCGTGATGGTTGCGGTCGGCCGGCAAAAATGGGTGGACAAGGCCGCCGTTGGCGCTGTTGGCGTTGTCATACCAGCTTTGTGGCCATTGTTAGTGACAGCAGGGGTGGGGGCGTTCCGGCAGGTTGGACTTGCCAACCAGGTGATGACTGTACTGGATGGATTGGTACGACAGCAGCAGCCCAATGTACAGACGGGACCTGTTCCAACGCCGCCACCAGCGACACAATCATGACCATAACGAAGTAGTAGGCATTCATAGGGATGTAAAAAGGAGAGAGTAGGATGGATGCACGATTTTACAATGCGGATGATATAGATATCGAGCTACTTGCGAATAACATGGAGAATATATACCGGGCGCAGGGTTACCAGGCACAGCATTTTGGCGACAACAAACAGGTGATGGTGCAGTTGAAGAAGGGCAGTGATTTTGAGGCTCTGATAGGTCTGCAAGCGGCCCTGAGTGTGATTATACAGCGTTCCGGCGGTGGGGTACTGGCGATGATTGGCCAGCAAAAATGGATGGACAAGGCTGCCGTGGGGGCGGTTGGTATTATTGCAGCCCCTGTACTGTGGCCTTTGATGATTACGGCGGGTGCCGGGGCGATCAGGCAGGCGAGCCTTGGCAATCAGGTATTGAATGTGGTAGATGGACTGGTGCGGCAACAGAGGCCCGAGATCCAGATTGGACCGGTGCCGATGCAGATTATGCCCCAGATTCAGCGACAATGGGCGCCGCCGCCTCCACAATATCTACCGCCGCCGTAGTATAATCAGCCGTCGCCGGTTTATACTCCGCCGCCACAGGTTGTAGATGCTCAGTCGGTACCGGCCCCTTCATCAAAGCGATTACGCTGCCCGAGTTGCAATACTCCCTATGAACCTGGCGATACCTTCTGTACTGGCTGTGGAAAGTCGCTGGTGACGCTCTGCCCGAATTGTAAGTCGGAAGTGAAAGATAATGCTTCGTTCTGTCCGAAGTGCGGGGCGTCGATCTACCAGCCGGGCACGCAAACGCAGGCAGCTCAACCCGTACAGCAGTCACAGCCTACGTATACGCCACCACAAGCGCAAGTACAGTATACGCCGCCAGCGCCGACGCCAGTGTATACACCACCACCGGAGCCAGAGCCATATGTACCTCCTGTGCCGAAGGAGCCACCTGTACAGCCTCAAACGACGATTACCTATACGCCATCGGCTCCAAAGCAGGGTACACCGGCAGCGCCGAAGCAACCGCAAAAAGAGGAGGTTTATTATACACCACCCGCGAATCCGCAGCCGACACCCCCTCGACCGTCGGTGCCCCCGGTGAAGCCACAACCCGTGACACCCAAGCCGCAGGCGCAGCCGAAAAAAGAGGAGGTCTACTATACGCCGCCGCCGGACCTGGATCCTACGTTACCGGCGCAAAAGCCACTTGAGGCGAAGCCTTCCGCCAAGCCGGCATTTGATCCAACGGCTACCTGGGGTTACCTGACCTTCGGTGATGGTAAGCAGGTTAAACTGGCGGGGGAGCGGGCGCTGGTGGGACGCTACGATCACGATGTCGGTGGTATGCAGCCTGAAGTGGATCTGAGCAATACGCAGGGTTCAGATACCGTTTCGCGCATACATGCGACGCTCGAGCATATTGGCAGCGCCTATACGGTGACGGATCTAAATAGCACCAATAGCACGCGCCTCAATGGCAAACGCCTGGAGCCGGACAAGCCCACGCCGATTAACGATGGAGATGCGATTGCCTTTGGTAAGGTGACGTGTACTTTTAAGAAGGCGTAGATTTCGTTTTACATAAGAACGGACATGGATGAGGGCATTATATTATGATGCGCTTATCCATGTCCGTTTTTGGCTGTGTGCCTCCTGAGGAATGTGCGAAAGTCCACTTTCAGAACAGCAGACTTTGACCTGGATACTGTTCCCACTTGTATTATATGTAACAGAGGAGGAATGTTTTTATGATAAAACGCAAACTTGGTCACACTGACCTTATTGTCTCACCACTCTGCCTGGGTGGGAACGTGTTTGGATGGACTGCCGACGAAAGAGGCTCGTTTGTTGTGCTGGACGCGTATGTTGATGGCGGAGGAGACTTTATTGATACGGCTGATGTCTACTCTGGAGGCGAATCCGAGAGTATCCTTGGACGCTGGATGAGCACACGCAAAAACAGGGATCGCGTTATTGTGGCGACGAAAGTGGGGAGCCGTATGGGCACTGATCCTCACGCGCAGGGCCTCTCGCGGCGGTACATTCTGGAGGAAGTTGAGGCTTCATTGAAACGCCTGCAGACCGATTACATCGACCTCTATCAATCTCATCGCGATGACCCGAGTACTCCACTCGATGAGACCATGGCCACCTTTGATGAACTCGTGCGCCAGGGCAAAGTGCGTTACGTTGGCGCCTCCAACTACAGCGCTGCGCGGCTGCGAGAGGCGCTCCAGGTCAGTGAGCAGCACGGTTACGTCCGCTACGAATGCTTGCAGCCGCCGTATAGCCTGGTCAATCGCACAGAGTACGAGCGCGAGCTTGAACCGCTTTGCCTTGAACAAGGGCTTGGCGTCATAACCTATTCCTCGCTGGCAAGCGGCTTCCTCACGGGTAAGTACCGCCAAGGCAAGGCTTTGCCTTCCAGCCCGCGCGCAAAAAGGATACAGGAGCGTTACATGAACGAGAAAGGCTTCAGGGTACTGGAGGAGCTCGATCGCATAGCAGCGGCTCGCCATGTAACGGTGTCGCAGGTGGCGCTCGCCTGGATTATGGCGCGACCAGGTATTACGGCAGCGATTGCTAGCGCTACCTCGGTAGAGCAGGTCCGCGAACTGCTGGGTGCCGTCGATGTGCAGCTCAGTGCAGAAGAGGTGGGGGCACTTGATAGGGTTAGTGCGGGTTTGTGACTGGCTTGCCGTTGATGGTGACGTGAGTGTAGTTGACCTTCGTCACGTTCGAGATGTTATTCGCCGGGTTCGCAATGTGCGTGAAGGTGCAGTTGGACAAATTGAAGGTTCCCGTGTTGTCTCCGGGCAGCCCGTGCACGTCCAGCGCGATCGGAGCCGTGTCGACGACGAAGTTGGCGAGATTGAAGGGACCGCTGAAGTTCGGCAGGAAGGTGCCGGTCTGGCCAAAGTAGTTCATGAAGACGAAGACGACTGCGCCGTGGAAGTCGGAACCGTGGAACCTGTCGACGTGCACGTTCCTGGCGAACCCACCGCGTTTGGTGTTCGACTTCACGAAGAGGGCATACCTGGTACCGCTCCCGATTGTCGAGTTGTTGTAGGCGTAGACGTTCTGAATGCCGCCGGTCATCTCGCTGCCGAGACAGATCGCGCCCACGGGGCCTTCGAACTGGTTGTTCCAGATGACGACGTTCTGAGTGGGTACGTTGACCCGGCGACCATCTGCGTCCCGGCCCGACTTGATGGCGATGTCGTCGTCGCCGGCCAGGAGCGTGCTGTTCTTGATCACCACGTGGTCGCAGCATTCGGGATCGCAGCCGTCGCTGTTCACACCCGAGTGGTGGGTTGTCACGCCGTTGACGGTTACGTGCCTGCACAGGGTCGGATGCAATTGCCAGAAGAGGGAGTTACGTAGGGTCACGCCCTGGATGAGCACGGTGTCGCAGTTGTACGGCTGCACGAACGACGAGCGGAGTTTGCCAGCTGCGTTGCGCCGTTGGGGCGGCACGCCGCGAGCTACCAGCGGCTCCAGGACGTGTGCCCGGGCGCCACCGTGGTTCCAGGAGGCGGTGCCAGAAGCATCCAGGGTGCCGCTGCCTGTGAGCGCGATGTTCTTCTCACCGAAGGCGTAGATCATCGGCGAGTGGTTCATGCATTCGATGCCTTCGTAGCGGGTGAGCACGAGCGGATACCTGGAGGCGTCGCCGCTGAACATGAGCGTGGCGCCCAGGTCGAGGTGCAGGTCCACGTTGCTCTTGAGGTAGATGGCGCCGGTCACGTAGGTCCCGGCGGGCACCACGATGTGGCCGCCGCCTGCGGCGTTGCAGGTCGCGATCGCCTTCTGGAAAGCGGCCGTATTGTCGGTTTGACCGTCGCCCACGGCACCGTAGGCCGGATGCGTGACGACGAAGTTCGTGTTCGGGAAGGCTGGCACCACGGTGTTGGCCAGGATGCGGTTGGCCGCTGACCAGGGCAGGGGTCCGGAAGCCGCCGTATGGGGTGTGGAGGTCAGCGCTTGAAATTCCTTGAAGAGCAGCGGTGAGGCTACGGAAGCTGCAGCCACACCGACTACGATTGCTCCCGTTGTGAGAACCTGCCGGCGAGAAATCCTGCGCGTCATAGGTTTTCTCTCTTTCCTCATTGTCTGTTTGCTTGACTGCCGAGGAGACTCCGCTTGCGGCGCTACATCGTCAATCGTTACCGTTTGCTTTGCTGGAACGTTGACGTTAACGCTAACAAAAGCATAAGAGCTTTTTTGGGATACGTCAATCGTGAGATGAACACATGAAAACAGAGTACGGTTTGGGGCTCATCAGAGGAGGATAAGCGTGATGGCAGATTACAGGGCATACGCAGTCGCGTGTATTGAGGCTCTCAATGGTTGGTGTAACACGGAGAATGGGCTCTGGGATAGTATGGGCTGGTGGAACGCGGCCAATGCTATTGAGGCATTGATAGACCATACTCTTCTGACAGGCACAGATTTCTCTGCCAGCGTTATTACCAATGCCTTTGAGAGAAACGTGAAGAGCAATTTTTTTAGCAATTACTATGACGATGAAGGATGGTGGGCGCTGGCGTGGATCAAGGCATACGATTTGACGCAGGACGAGCGTTATATAGCCTCGGCTGAGACGATCTTTGAGGATATGTGCAAGGGGTGGGACGATGTATGTGGAGGAGGATTGTGGTGGAAAAAAGATCGAACGTATAAAGCTGCCATTCAGAACGAGCTCTTTTTGACCGTTGCGGCTCGCTTGTTTGAGCGTGTGGCTGATGCTACATACCTTGAGTGGACGCACAAGGAGTGGGACTGGTTCCAAAAAAGCGGTATGCTCGATGCTCAGAGCCTCGTGAATAATGGCCTGAATGATGCCTGCCAAAACGATGGTAAACCTCCATGGACGTACAATCAGGGCGTTATTCTGGGTGCGCTAGTGGAAATATACAAGATAAAGCAGGGCAGCGGTGATAGTGACGCGGTTCATTTTCTGCAACAAGCCCGGGCGATTGCGGACGCGGCTATAACAACGCTTGTGAATGAAAATGGTATTTTGACCGAGCCTTGTGAAGCAGATAATGGATGTGATGGCAATGGAACGCAATTTAAGGGAATCTTCATGCGTAATCTGGGGTATCTCTGTCGCACTCTGAAAGAAAAATACAGGGACTCATCTTTTTACCAGCGGTACCAACAGTTTATTGTTAGAAACGCTGATTCGATCTGGGCAAGCAATCGCAATAGCCAGAATCAGTTCGGGCTGAAATGGGCCGGGCCTGTTGATGCAGTCGATGCTTCCAGGCAATCGTCTGCATTGGATGCTTTTAATGCGGCCATTCCTTTTGGCTCTCTTTCTTGAAAGGTGTTGAGGTATGCAGCCAGCCCAGGACGACCGCAAGGGATCGCCCCTACTATGGATGAACGGGCTTGGCGGGCTGATCCGTCGTATAGTAGGGGCGATCCCTTGCGGTCAATCCATTTCAATGAAGACGTTTTGCGAGTCAAACGAAGCCGATGCAGGAGTGTCATCCTGAGCGTAGCGAAGGATCTCTCGCCGGACAGAGATCCTTCGCTACGCTCAGGATGACAAAGCGAGATAGTCTCTTAATTGAAATGTATTGTCCCTTGCGGTCGCCCTGGTGGGGTCTCTTGCTCTGTAAGTGATACAATAAAAGGAATCGTTAACATATTAACTTACTGGAAAGCACGGGTATGGATACATTTAGTCAACAATCGAATAATGTTGAGATCGATGAAGATCGGCAACGGAAGGCACGGGAATATGCACGCAAACGGCGGCGCGTGAGCTATATAGATATGGGTATTGCCGCTGTTGGGATTATCTTTGTTTTTTTGAGTGGGCTGAATATCGCGCTGCGCAACTGGCTGCAACCACTGGCATGGCATCCTGTGGCGGGTTGGTATCCGTTGCAGGTGCTTGTTTACTTTTTGGTATTGATGCTGGGTTACCAGGTGATCACCTCTCCACTGGCTTATTATGGGGGATTTGTGCTACCACATCGCTATGGCCTCTCTACTATGACACTGAGGAGCTGGCTGATCGACCTGTTCAAGGGGCTGATATTGGGGCTGGTCCTGGAGGCGCTGGTCATCGAGTTGATCTACCTGCTGCTGGCGGTGCAGCCCCAGACGTGGTGGCTGTGGGTGGCGATAATCTTGCTCTTCTTTACGGTGGTGATGGCGAATCTCGCACCTGTGCTGATTTTGCCGCTTTTCTATAAGTTCACGCCGCTGCCCGAGGGGGAGTTGACGCGGCGGCTGCTGGCACTGGCCGAGCGCTCGCATACGCGTGTGCGCGGCGTCTTCACGATGCACTTGAGCAGCAAGACGACGGCCGCGAATGCCGCGCTGATGGGGCTGGGCAACACACGGCGCATTGTGCTGGGCGATACGATGCTGGATCGCTACACGCCTGACGAAATCGAGGTGGTGCTGGCTCATGAGCTCGGTCACCATGTTCACCACGACATTTGGAAATTGATTATCAGTCAAGCGGTGCTGACGCTTGGCAGCCTGTACCTGCTCAACCTTGCCCTGCACTGGGCGGTTGAGACGCAGCACTTCTTCCTGAGTTTAAGCGATGTTGCCACGATGCCCTATATATTCCTGCTGACCGCGGTCTTCGGGTTGATCGTTTTGCCGATTAGCAATGGCTTGAGCAGGGTTATCGAGTTCCAGGCTGACGAGTACGCGCTGCAAGCGACGAAGATGGTCGGGGCATTCAAGAGCGCGATGATCCGGCTGGCAAACCAGAACCTGTCCGATATTGAACCATCACGGCTGATTGAGTTTCTGTTCCACGACCATCCCCCCGTTGGTAAGCGGCTCAAACACGCGGATGAGTTTGCTGAGCGTTATGCTTTCAACGCATCCATCAGCGCGGAGAGTTTGCC
Source organism: Ktedonobacter sp. 13_1_20CM_4_53_11 (assembly GCA_001919995.1). The sequence continues at coordinate 812 of MNIY01000083.1, read as the reverse complement.
TCCGACTTCGTCGATCGAGCCTCCAGGCATAGAGAGCAGCGGCTCATCGACACCTGAAGCGACCCATTGATCGAGCTTTGCCACCACCTCTTTGGGAGTGCCGATGATGGAGGTGGCATCTAATAGTGTGGGGGAGACGGCTTCGGCAGGGTTTTTGTCCTTATGTTTCCAGGCTTCCTGGACGACTGCAACCTCCGCACCGTAGCCGTGACGAGTGAGCATGTCTGCATAATAGGCGCCCATCCTGCCGATATAGAAGGCAAGGGATGAGGCGGCCAGGAGGCGCGCAGCGGCACGGTCGTTCTCATTGGCGTTCTCGTCGAGGATGACGCTGGTAATGTAAGGGGCGATGGCGGTACTATGCGGGGGCCGGCCAGCGAAATGCGCTCCCTGATCTAAAATCTCGCGCATTTCACCCCACTTGTCTCCAGGCCAGTAGACGGGCAACACGCCATCGGCAATTTCACCGGATTGCAGCACATTTTTGGGTCCCATGGCCGCGATGTAGATAGGCAGATCGGGGCGCAACGGTGTGAAACGAAGCTTGAAGCCGCGCTCGAGGTTGAAGAATTCGCCGTGGTAGACCAGCCGCTCGCTGCGCAGGATCATTCTGATAATCTCGACGTACTCGCGGGTACGCTTTACCGGTTTTTGAAAGGGTACGCCGTGCCAGTGTTCGACGACGTTCGCTCCTGAGGGGCCGAGGCCAAGGATGATGCGGCCATTGGAGCGCTCGTCCAGTGTCGCGGTGGCGCTTGCCAGTACGGCGGGAGTGCGAGAATAAATATTGGCGATACCGGCACCGATTTTGA
>MNIY01000172.1 GCA_001919995.1 Ktedonobacter sp. 13_1_20CM_4_53_11 | reverse complement strand
CGGCGCACCGATGTCGTTAGAGTAGAGGTCAATTGAAGATCGCCCCATGGCGATCACATCATATAACCTGTTGGTTGCATCCATGTCTGACTCCTGTTGTTCTCCTACTGTTCATGATGACTTTTAACAAATAATCTGGCCATACAGTAGGTGCCGATTGATCGTGCACCCGATTGATCGCGCACCCGATTGATCGCGCACATCGCCGATTGATCGGCCCTGCGTGGATGGTCCACTATCCGATGTATTTTATGAAAACTCATTATCGGCCTCCGGTTGATGTTCCGGTATCCGAATTATTTTGTTAAAACTCATCATCGGCCAATTGCCATGATTGCTTTGCTGCTACAAGTCACTGCAACTCAGCCCTCTTTCCCTCCAGCTGGACGAACGATCGAACCGGTGATCTTGCCCGATGGGGGAAGCAGGCGATGGAATGCGGGATCGACCTGGTAATGCCACTCGCGATGTGGGCCAGCCATCACATTGAGATAGTAGAGATCACAGCCGGGAACCGCAGACACAACGTGATATCCCTTAGGAACCAGGACCAGGTCCCCATCGTGGACAGCGACCGTTTCATCAAACCCCTCGTAATTGTATACACGCTGGAAGGCAAACCCATCGGCTGGCTGAACGTGATAGTAATAGGTTTCCTCAAGATAGGCCTCATACGGCGGGTTCTCGGTATCGTGTTTGTGTGGAGGGAACGAGGACCAGTTGCCAGCCGGAGTGATCACCTCGACAAGGATCAAGCGCTCCGCTTCCTGATCGGTATCCAGGATGTGTTGGACGCGGCGCTGCGTGTTGCCCTCGCCACGTAGTTCAACGCTCACATCTTGCGGGCGAATCACACGGATCGGAAGATGCTGGTGCGTGGTTGGAGCGCTGGCTACAGCGATCTCCATGTCATCCGAGGTACATTCTACCTGGCAGCTTGCATCATCAGACAGGTAGAGCGCATATGGAGCTTTGTTTTCAAAGACGCTGAGCCGCTCTCCGATTTGCCCCACTGGCCGGCCATTGAGTTCTGCTCTGCCTACGCCATACAACACGACGAGCGCTGTCTCCCTGCCTTCTGCTGCGCCGCGAAATGTCTGCCCTCTCGTCAGGTGATACACCGCAAACGAGACGTACTGCCACCCGGCAGTCTCCGGTGTGATGTCCACCGTACAGAAAATTCCGCTTGTTTGATCGGCTTGCGGCCTGATAAGCACACTCATATCTGCTCCTCCTTAATTGGGGCTGTTTGCTGCCGCCCCCGGTAACTCACGATACTCTCAGTACAAGGATGTCATCTGGCTTCCCAAACAAATAGTTCTATCATGTAGCCATCGGGGTCGCAGATATACATCTGTTGTACACCGTCGCCACGGGGACGCGGACCACCCACGATCTCCACATTGAGGGCACGCAGGTGTTGCATTGCCGCTTCCAGGTCATCTACCTCGAAGGCGGCATGTGTCCCATAGCCACGTGCCATCTCATCGCGGCGATACCGCGCATGTGTTTGTGCCACGCGACCTGCCTCGGCCTCGCCAATGAGATGAACTTCAAAACTGTGCTCATCGTTGGTGAGCCACGCGCCGGGAAAATCAAAGTGGCTAGGACGCGGAATCTCTCGCAGCCCCAGTACCTGACTGTAGAAGCGGCGCGAACGCTCAACATCTGTAACAAGGAATGACTCGTGATCTAGTTTGCGAATGTTCATAGAGATGTGGCAAGGAACCCCCCTGCATTCATGCGGGGGAGGAATTGCCACGTGCCGCAGCACTCGATTCCTTGCCATCCTCCTTTCTTGACTGTTGGTCTACTTTCTGGTACACATCTCTTATGAACAAAACGCTCATAAGAACAATCAGTATTAAGCTTGACATAGATAGACACGAGGCAGCGTTGCGAGAAACGCAAAAGCGTTTCAATGAGGCTGCTTCGTGGATTGCTTCTATCTGTTGGGAAGAGCACATCACCAATACCAACACAGCCCATCACCGTGTTTATGGTGAGACTCGTTCTCGCTTTGGGATTGGCGCTCAACTGGCGGTCTGTGCTCGTGCTAAGGCAGTTGAGGCTATCAAGGCCACAAAGGCTAAGAAAAGTGAAACTTGCCCACAGTTCGGGCCACGTGGCTCTATTCGCTATGATGCTCGTACCTTTCGCCTGATGAGCCTTGATCGTGTTTCCCTCAATACGATGCAAGGTCGTGTTATCTGCCCCATGATCTTGAGGAGACGCCAACACGATATGCTGATAGATCGTACCTGGAAGATCGGCGGTGCTGACCTGATTTGGAGACGTGGTATCTACTACCTGAATGTCACTCAAAGCAAGGATGCACCAGAAGAGACGGAAACGAGTGATACCCTCGGCGTTGATCTTGGCATCGTCAACCTGGCTACTGATAGTGAGGGGGAGTCCTTTAGTGGGGCAGAGGTCAAGGCTGTTCGTACACGCTATCACAAGCGGCGTCAAATCTTGCAAAAAGTAGGTACGCGCTCTGCCAAACGCCGCTTGAAGCAAATGAGCGGACGTGAGAAACGTTTTCAAAAGAATACCAACCACGTAATTAGCAAGTCCCTGGTACAAAAGGCTGTTCGTACACGCAAGGCAATCGCTCTTGAAGACCTGAGAGGCATCCGAGAGCGAACAACGGTTCGGCGTGTGAATCGCTACGAGCGGCATTCCTGGGCGTTCTCCCAACTCAGAGGCTTTATGAGCTACAAGGCAGCCTGGGCTGGTATTCCTGCCAGGTTTATCGACCCGAGAAACACTTCGCGTACCTGTAGCCAGTGCGGACATTGCGAAAAGGCTAATCGTCAATCCCAAGCCTCCTTTCTGTGTAAGCAGTGCGGTTTCTGCCTGAATGCCGACGTAAATGCGGCAATCAATATCTCAAGGGTACCCGTCAAGGTGCCTATAGTGTCACGCCTTCGGGCGTAGATGCAAGCCCCTCAGCTTGAGCCAGGGGTGCTTGACAGTAATTCCCGTTCCTGATAGAGACCCGGTTTCGCAGGCGTTGACACTGGTACCGGCGTACCACTGTGTAAGGACTGAATACAGGCATCGCTGACCACCAGCGACATATAGCCATCCCAGGCGGTTGCCCCGGTAAAAGCTTGCCCGGTTTGGACCGAATGCACCCACTCCGTCAACTCTGGCATATAGGCTTCCTGAAAGCGTGCAAGGTGGTCCTTGGAAACGGCTACAAACTGTGCTCCTCGGGATCGCACCAGCGCAAGACCAGGTTGCGCCGTCAGAGCGGTGCCCCGTTCACCGACGATCTCGGCCGACACTTCATACCCGTACTCGATAGCGACAGACACCTCCACCGTTGCTAAACACTCGCCATTCAACACCATCTGCAGGAGCAGCATATCCCGTGTCTCGTCGCTAAACGACATATGCGTCCGCACCCCGCGCACATATACCTCTGTAATCTCCTGCCCCAGGAGCCAACGGGTCGAATCGATATCGTGAATGGCCGAGTTCGCGACGACGACCTCGCCGGGCAGATGGGGCGGAATCATCGGGTTGCGATGCACGCCCTTGAACAGGATAGGGCGGCCGATTTCCCCTGCCACGACCACCTGCCGGACGGCTACATGTTGAGGATCAAAGCGGCGCATAAAGCCGACGGCGATAAGTCGACGCCCCTGGGCTTGTTCCGCCTCAATGATCTCCTGGGCCTCGTCGGCCGTGGTCGCCAGCGGTTTTTCGCAAAGCACAGGCTTGTGGTGCCGCAAACATGCATGCACAAACGCTGCATGAGTGGGGTCTGGCGACGCAATCACCACGGCATCGACGCCAGCATCCTGGATCAGTTGCACCGGGTCTTGGAAGACCTTAGCAGAACCACATTCAGCGGCCACCTGTCTCGCGCGTGCCTGGTCAAGATCATATATTGCCACCACGCGTGCACCCTTCACGTGGTGCTGCAAGTTCAGCACATGGCGTGTGCCCATGCCGCCTGCGCCAATCACGCCAATCGATATGTCTGCCATCCGTATCCTCCTTAATGTAGGGGCGACTCTTGTGGTCGCCCTATAAGCCAATCGAACGAATGTAGTCGCGGTTTCGCTGCGCACTTTCTTTGGGCGTACCCATGCCGGGCAACACATCCTGCTCGACGACGATCCAGCCACCGTAGCCGATGCCTTTTAGCACCTGTATGACGGCTGGGAAGTCGACATCCCCGCGGCCCAGTTCGCAGAACACGCCGTGTTCGACGGACTGGATGGCATTCCACCCGTTGCGCCGGGATTGTTCGGCGACCCGCGGGTCGTGATCTTTGAAGTGGACATGCCACACACGGTCCACGTGTCGGCGCAGCCCTTCGACGGGACCGCCCCCGCCAAAACGGTAGTGCCCGGTGTCAAAGCACAAGCCTACCACGTTCGGATCAGTCAGGCTCAGGAATTTGGCCGTTTCCTCCGGCGTTTCTACCCAGGTGCCGATGTGGTGATGAAACACCGTTCGTAAGCCGGTCTCGCGTTGTACGGTGTGGGCAATCCGGTTTGCCCCTGCCGCAAAACTCTGCCACTGTGTATCGCTCATGCCCTGTTCCGGTTTGATTCGCCCGGCGTATTTGGTGCGCATTGGATCGGTATACGGGTCATTGCCGAGCACGATGAAGGCGTTTGGCCCGCCTACGTCCGCGAGCAGCCGAGCGGTGCGAACCGCCGCCGCTTCGCTTTCGGCCAGGCGGCTCGGATTGTGCAGGTAGACGCTGACCCAGGACGCCAGCAGGTTGAGGTCGCGTGCCTCCAGTTCCTGCCGCAACTTATCGGGATCGGTGGGCATGAACCCCCAATCCCCCAGCTCGGTGCCCTGATAGCCGGTCTCGTGCATTTCATCGAGCACCCAGGCATATCCCTGGCGCTCGCCGGCCACATTCTCGATGACACCCCACGAACACGGCGCATTCGCAACTCTAATCAAGATGGTCTCCTTCCTTGTCTGCTCCAATAGTTTGCCAACCGCCAGCTTCCCACGAGCGGGCAATCAGCAGTTGGACCGGCACGAACGCACAGGCTGCCTCAAATCCTGGTTCGCCTGCCGCCGCGCAGCACGCGCTCCCACGCCGCGACGGTCCTGGCTTTTGCCTCGCGGGCCACGACCAGCGGATCCTGCTGCCAGTACTCCTCACGAAATAGCTCGACTGATACCACTCCATCCCACCCGGTCGCACGAACGGCACCGAGGATGTCCTGGAGGGGAATGACGCCTTCACCGGGATAGAGGCGGTGGCCGTCGGTGATGTCGGGCTTTGCGACATCTTCCACATCGTTGATATGCAGCACGACAAGTCGCCCTGGATCAACTTCCCTGATCGACTCCAGTGTTGAGCCGCCGGCGTAGAAGTGGGCGGTATCCACAATGATGCCGAGGTTGGGCCGGTTGGCTTCCTGGACGATCTCCCACGCGCCCGCGACGTCGCGGACGGCGGCCCAGGGAAAGCCCATGAACTCGAACGCGACGCTGATACCAAACTCCGCCGCAGCGTCAGCCATCTCCCGTAGCGTGGCAACGGTGTCGCTTGTGACCTGCGCATCTGTGCGTCCATCGGTCGGGCCGGGCACAACCAACACCCACGGGCACTCGATCGCCTGGGCGTAGCGGCTCAACTCACGGCAGCGTGCGACTGCGCGTGCCGTGCCGACCGCGCCATCCACGCCGACCCGGTCGATCGCGTTGATGGTCCATGCCGCCACGTTGGCCTCGCGCACCATCCGGCGCACGTCGTCGAGTGAGCCTTGGGCCAGGAACTGGTCGAGCTTGCCATCGCGCAGCTCGATCACATCGTAGCCGGCCTGTCCTGCAACATGAATATCGGTCGCGAGGTCGGCGGTTTGTGTCGTCGCACCATTAAAACCGAGTTGCATAGTTTCCTCCTATTGTATGTAGCAGCACAACTTCAACATTCTCAATAACACCCCACAAGCAAGGCGCATTCATCACTTTGATGATGTTGCCCCTTTCTATTGTTCCACTGCCTCCCACCGTTCGCTTTCCCAGGAACGCGCGATCGCCTGCTGGACCCTGGCCACGTTCAGGGCCTCGGCAAAGCCCGGCTCTCCCTGCCGACCGGAAACGACGGAGTGCAAGAAGTTGTAGGCTTCGATCACTTTCAGGTCGTCATAACCCAGATTCAGTCCCCAGGCCGGGTTGAAGTGGCGGTGGTACGGGTGAGCCGGTCCGCTCAAGAGCGTGGTGTAGCCGTCCTCCGCCGGATTCGCATCGTTGCGCCATTGGACCTGGAGCTCATTCATGCGCTCCATATTCCACTTGATAGCGCCTTTGGTCCCGTGAATTTCAAAGGACATATCGCATTTGGCCCCGTTGATGACCCTGCACGATTCTAATATACCACGCGTACCGTTTTCAAAATGCACCAGGGCGCTGACGTAATCCTCGTTGGTCACATTTCCCATCGGGCCATCGCTGCTGCCGACATCGTAATGGGTGCCGCTGCCTGGTTGGGGAATGGGGCGCCGGCGGATAAAGGTTTCTTTGTCGCTGGTGACGCGCGTGATTGGGCCGGCCAGCATGTGGGCCATATCAATCACATGCGACATCAAGTCGCCCAGGGTGCCCAGGCCATGTTCCTGCTCAAAGCGCCAGGAGAGGAAGCCATTGGGATCAGCCGCGTAGCCGTTGAGAAAGCGGCCGTGATAATGGGTCAACCGTCCCAGTTTCCCCTCGCCGATGAGCTGCCGGGCATACTGGACAAGCGGCGCCCAGCGATAGTTGTAGCCGACGAAGGTCAACACCCCGGCCTCGCGAGCGGCGGCGGCACTTTGGAGAGTTTCATGGGGGTCCTTGCCGACCGGTTTCTCACACAAGATGTGTTTCCCGGCCCGGGCCGCCGCCCGGTTGATTTCCAGGTGCATGCTGTTGGGCGCAGCCACGTTGACGACCTCAATTGCGGGATCGGCGATCACCTCACGCCAGTCGGTCGTGTAGCGCTCGAAGCCAAAACGCTGTTGGGCAGCCTGAGCGCGGGCCTCCACCGGGTCGGCGCAGACAACGAGCCGGGGGAAAATCCCGCTCTCATAAAAACGATCTGGAATGGCGCGATACGAGCGGCTGTGCACTTCGCCCATCCACCCCATGCCAATCACACCGATACCGATTGTGCGTCTTGCCCTCGAGCGCGGAGATGAAGGCATCCAACGCCAGGGCAAAGCTGGGTTCGAGCCGCTCAAACCAGCTGGGGTGCAACCCATCGGAGATCACCTTCGTGCCGGTGTACAGGGCCACCTCGCGCGTCGGCTTGTGCCTGGATTGCACCATCCCTTCGGAGCCAAAGACCTCGATGCGCTCATCGTAGCCATATGCGGTGCGGCGGCTGTTGTCGATCTTGCCGATACTACCATGCTGGATGGCTTCTCGGACACCCAGGTGATTGGAGTCAAAATGACGACTGAAGCCGATCATGGTTGTTGCACCATGAAAACCTAACTTCATGTCAACCTCCTTATTCAAAGACTGCTGCGCAACCGATTGCACAGATGTTCAAAAAAAATCGACTATTAGCTGGCTGCACCCGGATTTTTGCTAAGCAATAGCTGGGCGGTTGTCTGTCGCACCACTAATTCACCGGGTATAATCTGGTTTTCCGGCTTCTGGCCATTCAGTAAGGCGAGCATCATGTGCATAGCTCGTTGCCCCAGCTCAAACCTGGGCTGGCGAATAGTAGTCAACGGCGGCATGGTGTAAGCAGCCATGTCGATATCATCAAAACCGATAATGCTAAGGTTTTCAGGAACAGAGAGGCCGCGCCTGCGACAGGCAGCCAGCAGGCCGATAGCCGAGTTATCGTTGTAGCAAAAAACAGCCGTAGCCCCGGCAGCCAGTAATGGCTCTAAACTCGCTTCACCGGCTTTGGCATGGCCTTCAATAGTGTGAGAAATAAAAATGAGGGCGGGATCTACCGCAATCCCAGCTGCTTCAAGCGCATTCTGGTATCCTTTGAAACGGTACTGGTTTGACTTAGGGCGATTGGGAATACTCACATACCCGATGTGGCGATGCCCCAAAGTAATCAGGTGTTCAACAGCCAATTGTGCCCCATGCATATCATCAACTGTAACAAAATGCATGTTCTCCCCCGGATTCTGTTCATTGATGACAACAATGGGAACCTTACTGCGGTCAAAGATCCAGGGAGAGCGATCAAATAAGTGGGAGGCAATGACGATGATGCCATCCACCCGGCGCTTCTGCAGCATCTCAATAACCGCAATCTCTCGCTGCCGGTCATTTTGCGAGGTACTGATAAAAACATTGAAGCCCGCCTCAATTGCAGCCTGCTCCACGCCTTCGACCACTCGCCCCATGAATGGATCAGAAATCGCGGCCAACACCATGCCAATGGTCCAGGTCTTATTCGCAGCCAGGCTCTTCGCCACCGTGCTGGGGATGTACCCCATTTCTCTGGCTAACTCCTGGATCCGTTTTCTGGTTTCAGCTCCAATGCGCGGATGATCCTCTAACGCACGAGAGACTGTTGAAGGAGCAACCCTGGCTCTTTTGGCAATATCATAAATTGAGACAGACATGATTGGCGAACTCCTGCACGAATTGGTATCACCACCCCGGTGAGCGCCACTACATTGGTGTGGACAGTTTGCGCAACCGGTTGCTCAAAATATAACCAACAACGCTATATTTGTCAAGAGGGTTTCTCAGAAAAAGAAAAAACAGCGCAACTGCCCTGCTAAAAGAGCACACCTGCTGCATACGCGACAACCGCGACAAGTGCGACAAGTGAAACATTTGAAACAACTGATACAAAAATAACAGGATTCTGCGCATCTCAGACACATTCCCATCAATTTCAGCCATCGTACTGCCTCCATTCTGGTGTTATCATCTTCTTATCAACGCTAATTTTCATGAGCACTAACGTAGATCAACATTTTAGGCAGTGCTTGACGATGAGAAACATATCACAGAGAAAGAGGTACAAGTATGTTCATCACTGGTACATCAACCTCAACTCAGGCAAAGCAGCGTATATATGAGCCGTACCGGGTAAGTGTCGAGGAGTATGTCACTTTCTACAGGCAAGGCTTCCTGGTCGTACGCAGCCTCATACCGCTGGATGATGTGCAAGAAATGACCGATCACATGGATAATCTCCTCGCGGGTCGTGAGAGTATCCCGGGTACCCCACGGCCAGCCTTCCGTCTGACACCAGAGGAGAAATTGCAGTACTGGCTGCGGGTTCACATGTTACACCGCCAACTGCCAATTCACGAGCGGTTTCTGCTCCATCCACGTATACTGGATGTGCTCGAGGCTCTGATCGGTCCTGATGTCCTTGCGCTCCAGAGTATGTTGTTCTTTAAACAGCCGGGGCAATCTGGTCAGGGCTATCACCAGGATTCGTATTACATCCCAACCTTTCCGGATACGCTCTGCGGGGCATGGCTCGCGCTTGATCGTGCAGATGAGGAGAATGGGTGCATGTGGATGACGGTGGGCTCCCAAAACGAGCCGATTTACCCCGATTCCGACGGTATCACTGACAACGGTATCCGCGAACTTGGCGACATTGAACCCATTGTCAATGCCAGTCACACCGATGAAGCAGTTAATGGTCTCACCCGCGTGGCACGTAAGTATCCTGGCTGCGAGGTAAAGGCAGAGGTGGACCCTGGTGACGTGATCTTCTTCGGAGGTCACATCCTGCACCGCTCGCATAGCAACCGTTCCAGGACGCGACTACGACGCTCGTTTGTCGGTCATTACTGCAATGCACGTTCGTGGGTTCCCTGGAACAGTGGCGCTCCATACGAGGGCGAGTCTGCGAACTACCTGCATATCCTGGCCCGTGGCTCTACTCACCTGCCCTATGCGCAACCACGCTTTGGCACTCATTGCGCAGCCAACGATCCTGAGTTGGCCAGGTCTCGTTCAAGTAGGGGCAAGTCGATGTCAATGATGGGTGATGATAGTGGCCTCATGAGCCTGACTCCCCACGAGGAGAGAGAGCACGACGATACAGTTGATTAAGCAGG
>MNIY01000201.1 GCA_001919995.1 Ktedonobacter sp. 13_1_20CM_4_53_11 | reverse complement strand
CTGCCAGCCGGTTAGATCACCCAAATATTCTACCAATCTACTCCTATGGCGAACAGGACGGATTACCTTATATCATCATGCCCTATATGCCTGGGGGCACCTTAAGCGAGTATGTGGCCAGTAATGGTTGCCTGACCCTGCGTGAGGCACAATGGTATCTTGAACAGATCGCGGCAGCGCTAGATTATGCGCATCAGCACGGATGTGTACATTGTGATGTAAAACCGGCTAATATCCTGCTGGATAGCGATGGTAGCGTCGCTCTCTCCGACTTCGGCATTGCTCACATGATGCGTAGAGACATTATTGCTGATCAGTCTCCTACCAAGTCTCCGGGAACGCTGATGGGAACACCCGACTACATCTCGCCGGAGCAAGCATTGGGCCAGCCACTAGATGGTCGCTCGGATATCTACTCACTGGGCATTACACTGTTCTATCTCCTGGTGGGGCGCCTCCCTTTTATTGCTGATTCTACCATTGCCGTTGCGCTGCTACAAGTGCATGAAAATCCCCCCGCGCTCGGTTTATTGCGAGGGGATATCACACCTTATACTGATAGCGTGATCCAGAAAGCTCTTGCTAAACGACCAAAAGACCGTTTCCAGACGGCGGGTGAGTTTAGTGTTGCCTTTGCTCAATCCATCCGTATCGCTGATCAACTTTATCAAATCGATCCCAACAACAATCTTTCTGATGGTATGAAGGCTACCTCTAGAAGCTTAAGTAGCGGCGCGAAACGTGCTCTTTCTACGTCAAAACCTGTTGTTCGTGTGAAACCAGAAGCGATACGTTCAGTCGATCTCCTGCGAGTCATCGTGGCCATTATTCTGTTCTTTGCCATAGCCGTCGGAGCGATAGCTGCAGGTGGGTTGATCACTTCTCACTTTAGCGACTCTCCAACTAAGACACACCTGCAGGTCGCTGTTCCAGCAAACGCGCTGTTTGACGATCTGTCGAATAGTTCTGACTGGCCAACAGGTGGTACCTTTTATTTCGCTGATCAGCAGTACCATATTCAAAATAAATCGGATCATAACGTTGCCCTGGCTCTCTACGCGAATCATCAATATGCCAACTTTCACCTCACGGTATCCATGTCTGAAATCCATGGCTCGTCGGATGGGGCCGATTACTATGGAGTTGCGTTTCGCGGAACTGCCGATCAATCTCATTACTACCTTTTTGAAGTCGTGGCATGGGGTGGGGGGCAGTACCAGTTCTCGCGCTACGATGGCGATGCACGCTGGAAGACACTGGCTGGTGGCCCAACCAATTTACTGCTGACTGGTATTGGTAAAAGAAACGCTATTTCTGTGGAGGCTGTCGGCGACACATTCAACTTTTTGATCAACGGGAAAGCAGTGGGACCTGCTATTACGGACTCTTCATCCGCGGCTCTCTCATCAGGAGAAGTTGGTTTCTCTGTGGAGGAGCAAGGTACCGAGATTGTATTCTCACACCTCTACATCAAAACCTCCAAAGCGTAAGCAGATCGATAATAGCTGCCAGTGTTGTCAACATTCTCATCACTCCTCATGGGAGGATAAGGACAGCCAATCCCTTTTGTCAAGCACAATCAAGGGAATTGACAATGTTTGCCCAACCCACTATACTGAAACGGGCCGAAAAAATAACTTTGCCGCCGCGTACTCGATTTCTACATGGCGTGCCAAGAGGAGGATAACTGAAACATGACATATGTAATAACTCAGCCTTGTATTGGTGTAAAGGACGCATCCTGTGTGGATGTATGCCCTGTAGACTGTATTCATCCTTCGCAGAACGAGGAGGAATTTGACACGGTTGAGCAGCTCTATATTAATCCTGATGAATGTATCGATTGCGGAGCTTGTGAGCCTGCATGTCCCGTGACTGCTATTTTTGAGGAATCCGCTACTCCAGACGAGTGGAAACACTTCATCAAGATTAACGCAGATTTTTTCAAGTAATATAGAGAAAAGTTAAGTTGTGACAAATTGTATGCGGGCCTGGCGCCGCTTGATGCCAGGCCCGCATACAATTTGTCATTCACAATCTTAGACTTTTTTCCTCTGCTGTGATATAATGCTGCTTGCAAACGCAGTACACACACAACTTCTAAGGGAGCAGTCTCCTATGCCAATTACACGACGCAGACGCGCTAATCCGCCTGATCAACCAGAAAATAATAACAATCACCTTGCGGAACAAACGGAAAATGCAGCAGCATCGCTTGCTTCAGAGCGAGATTCTGCCGCATCCGCAGTTGAGGGAGAGGCTGCAGATACAGGAGTACCCAATACGGATCAAACTGTAACCTCATTTATGCCGCCAGTTCCTCCTACTCCTGTGAATGGTGCAGATCAGCAAAACTATACGCCTCCAATCGAAGGCGGTCGACGGACTTCTCGTGGCGAACTCTTTCGTCGCCCACCGCAGCAGCCGCCATCCCAGATACAGTCACTTGTGCCGAACGCGGCTAATGCGCCTTTATCTGCGCCCTTGCAGCCGCCAACACATGAGATCTCTCTGCCATTAGGGAATCTGCTGCATCTTGCGTATAACCCCGGTTATACTGGGGCTGAAGAGGCTCGTAGCGCCTTATTGCAGCAGTTAGAGAGTCAAAGCAAAGCGGGAGGGCGTGCTCGTTGCTGGAACTGTGGCTCTATTGCTATAGCCTATGATCGCTGGAACACGCGAAGTAAAACCTTTGGCGAAGTAGGGATTGCTTACTGCGAAATTTGTGGCGTTTGGAGTGTGCTCTAATATTTGTTGCATCTTGTGATACAGTCGGCTAGAACTGTTGCAGGAGGGCCAGGCATGATAGAGGGTCAGGGAGAACTTACACCTCGTCGCTGTCCACGTTGTGGTGGTCTTATGATTAAACCCGCTGGAAGCCTGTACTACTGGCATGCTGATTATAATCATCCGCCTTGTGATATAACGAATATAGTTGATCCCCCTTTAATTGTGCAAACTCTTGATGAGCCGGTTGAGCAGGATGAGCCACCGAAGAATAAACGTCAAAGGAAGTAACCGACTGAGACCGTACTTCTCAGCCTGGGGAAAATAACCGGCGGAATTGAAAATCAACCCGGATAAGGTAGCCGTTATTTCTATTCAGTCTCACGGAAGAGATCTTCTTTTCATCCGAAGAATGCAACCTTTCACCCTTATTTTGCGTAATCACAAGTGATAAAAACCCTCTGGTAAAGCTAGAGGTTTATAGTTTAAGCATGAGGTTTAGCATGTACAATCAAAGAAATAACGGACCGTTCGGCCGGAATAATGGCATGTTCGGTTCCTCTCGCTATCAATACCAGACCTTGCCATATGGGTATGAGGGGACACAGACGAGTGGTCTCATGAGTAAAGTCATGGGATTGCTGGCATTCTCCTTCCTTTTTGCTGCTCTCGGTACCTTAGTTGGCTTCTTCTTGAATATTAGCTTTGGCACCTATTGGATTATAGCCATTGCAGGTCTGGTCGTTCTCATCATTCTTCAATTCGTCATTCAGAGGCCAGGGCTGAATCTCTTTTTGCTCTACCTCTTTACCTTCCTGGAAGGGATGTCACTTGCTCCGCTCATTAGCTACTACCTGTCGAACGCAAGCAATATACTGGGCGAGGCTTTCCTGATAACTGCTGTTTCTGCGTTTGGATTAGGAGCGTATGCCTGGATCACAAAGCGCGATTTCTCGCGTCTAGGTGATTACCTTTTCTTTGGCCTTATTCTGCTCCTGGTGACTTCCCTGTTAGGCCTTTTCTTCGGCAGCTTTTTTCATACCACCCTCATTCAGTTGATCATCTCTCTCTTTGGCATAGCTCTCTTTTCTGGCTTTGTCATTTTCAATGTCCAGCGTGCGAAATATGCGGCTGATACCATGCCTAACGCCATTGGTTTAACCATCTCCATTTTCCTTGCCGTACTCAACCTGTTTCTCTTCATTTTGGAACTGCTCTCCATTTTGCAGGGAGGTCGCCGCAGGTAGCTTAACCAGCATTGTATTCCTGTTTACCTTTCGTCAGATTTGAGCGTATAATAATGGAGAACCATTGGAATAATGATGCCTGTTGATTTGTTTCACTAGGTGAAGGAACAGTATCTCAAGCTACTTTAAACAAAGGTGTTAGATACATTTTCAGATAAGAAAGAGAGTGAGAACCTATCATATGGGTACGCATGCCAATCTTGTTCATGTCGGCGACCAGGATTTTGAGACAAAAGTTCTCAAATCAGATTCGCCAACTGTTGTTGATTTCTGGGCTGCATGGTGTGGCCCCTGTCGATCTATCGCCCCTTATTATGAATCATTGAGCGATGAATATCAGGGCAAAGTACGTTTCGTTAAAGTGGATACAGACGAAAATCCAAACACTCCAACTCGCCTGGGTATCCAGGGAATTCCTACCTTTATCATCTTTAAAGGCGGTCAGGAAGTTGGCCGTGTCGTTGGTGCCGATCGCGCACGCCTGAAGAGAGAAATCGACCGCGTGGCAAGCAATTAATCATGCCAGTCCATCGACTGTGGAAATATATAGCGCATCATCTTGAGACGTCAGGATGATGCGCTATTTGCTATTCTCTCCCCTCTCGACTATTGATCTCACATGTGATATATTTTTCCCAATACATTTTGTTGTGTTATTTAGAGTTGTCTGGACATAAGGGAAACCGCATATGCCTACGTTAGAACGTACAAATCCTCTACCTCTCTATTATCAGCTCAAAGAAGTGCTGAAGCAACAGATCCGCTCTGGCCACCTCGCGCCTCATACGGCCATTCCATCCGAACCCGAACTTGTTGCAAACTACCATGTCAGTCGGGCCACCGTGCGCCAGGCTCTCTCAGAACTTGTCCATGAAGGGTTGCTTTATCGCCAGCATGGTAAGGGTACCTTCGTGTGTGAGCCGCGCGTGCAACAAACACAAAGCGAACTGACTAGTTTAACGGAAGAGATTCAGCGTCGGGGAAAACGCCCTGGTGGTTTACTCCTCGTCAGTGAGCTGATCCGTGGGTCAGAAGCCGTGCGAAAACAGCTATCTTTGATAGATACCGAGCAGACTATTCGCTTAGAGCGCCTTCGTACAGCGAATGACATTCCCATTGCCTACGAAGTTGACTATTTACCCTACCCCCGTGCTGCAAGTATTTACCAGCGAGCAAAAGAGCTATCGGATGGTTCACTTTACAACCTCATGAATAGCGAAGGCCTCAATCCCTATATTGTAGAGCAGAAAATCAGGGTAGGCACTGCTACCGTGCGAGAAGCTGAACTGTTACGGATACCTCCTGGTGAAGCCGGGTTACACTTTACTTCAACTGCCTTTGACCTGACCGGATCACCAATCGAATACTCCGAAACATTTTTTCCAGGTACTCAATACGACTTTCACGTTACGCTGCGTGTCACGAAATAAAGAAAACGGGAAAATCCCAAAGCTGTGCTCCGGAGGCGAAAGGTCCTGAACAACGCATGAAAATACTGGTAGAAGCGCCGGGAGCATGCTATACTACCCAAGGACTAACAGCTTATTTTTCGAGTAGAAAGTATTCTTGGTCTGTGTAAGCAATTGTATCCATGATAAATGAGACATATTAGAGGAGGAAAGAAAAACATATGGATGAGATGCAACAACCAGAAATCAACAATACCAATGGAACCCTGCAACAGGCGAGTAATCCTGAGGAGCAAGCCTGGACAGACAAGGGCAACGCAGCAGCCCAAAGCGGAGACTTTGAGAGTGCCGCTGAAGCTTTTGAGCAGGCAGTATTAATCAGCCCCGACGACGCGAGGGCACGCTATAACCTTGCATTGGCCCAGCAATATCTTGGAGACTCTGAACTTGCTATTGCTGGTTATCGCAGAGCTATTGACCTTGATCCCCAACTGCTCGACGCCTATGTCAACCTTGGCAACCTCTATGGAGAGCTGGGTTTGAACGAGGACTCGCTAGAGACATTTCAGCAAGCGCTGGAATTGAATCCTGAGAATGATGAGTTATACCTTAATGTCGGCGACGCCTATCGAACTCAGAACCTGTATCAGGACGCAATTCAAGCTTATCGACAGGCTCTTATTCTTAATCCCGAGAACCCCAACGCGCGGGATAACTTACTCGATGTTCGTGAGCGTGTAAACGATCAGTTGCGCCGCCTGATGGAACAGGAGCGACGCATAGATGATGACCCAAGTAATGCATCTCGTTATGCCGAACTCGCCAGCCTCTATCTTGATATGCGTCGTTATGATGAAGCTCTCTCAATAGCAAATCAGATGCTGGCTCTCGATCCTGCAGGTCGTACCGGCTATGATATGCTCGCAGCCGTCTATGAGCAAATGGGTGAGCGTGACCAGGCAGCAGAAACTTATTCTCGAATCGTCGAATTGTCACCCAATGATGCCGATGCCTGGGAACACCTGGGAACATGGAGAGCTCTACAAGGAAATGCCAATGATGCCATCGCTGCCTATAATCGTTCGCTAGAGCTTGATCCAGACCGCATTACCGCTCGTTTCAGCCTGGCAGAGACATACCTCGAAGCTGAACGCTTCGAAGAGGCTATGAACGCTTATCAAGCCCTTGTTCAACAAGGCGAGGAGCTGCAAAGTGATGACCTTGCTGCCGCCTATGCTGGCCTTGCCGATACCTACAATTCCCTCGAACGCTATGATGACGCTATCGCGACAGCAAAAACATTGCTGGAACAGTTTGAGGATGACCCTGAGGGGTATTACCAGCTTGCTACCGCCTATGATGCCCTTCATCGCTACGATGAAGCCATTGAAAACTATCAGAATGCCATTGATAGTGATCCCCTCAATGCCGACTACTACAACGACCTGGCCGATACATTCCGTGAAGTGAAACGCTATGATGAAGCTGTTGATTCAGCTCAACAGGCCATTGCCATGGATCCCTCTCTTATTATCGCCTATGAAACCCTTGCGCAGATCTATGATGAGATGGGTCGACCAGAAGAGGCTGCGGCCACCAGAGAACAGGCTAATGCGCTCAGTTTGGTAACAGAATAGCATAGCTGATCCGATAAAAAGAGAAAGCTGGTATCTACAAAGGTACCAGCTTTCTTGTATGAAAAGTACCTACGCCTGTTTCTCTTCTACCGTATCCGCGAATACCTTCAGATCATCCAGCCGTTGTTGTATATGGTCATAAAGCAGATCGCGATTGAGCGTACTGGGATCATGCACCAGCGCGTCACGCAGGTTCGTCAGAACTTCCAGGCGGTACGCAAGGGTTTGTGGAATGATTTTCTGTGCAGCTACAATACTCAACAGTTCATGATACCCCTCAGGACGGCGCAGTCCAAAAGAGGCTACCAGGGTTCCGCAGATTTGCAAGCAGGCCTCAATGGCCAGTTGTAAATATCGTTCTGCCAGGCCGTAGATACGATAGTCGGAAATAAACTCTTCGCGTTTCGTTTCTCCCAAGCTGCGGAGAATAGTTACCGCTTCGCGCAGTTGTATCAGGTGTCGTTCGATCAGCTCTTTATCAATAGGTAGCACCTGGCCATAGAGGCGGCGGCTCAATGCCTGGTTCTGAATCTCGTCGAACTTTTTGAAATCCAGGTAATCCATTACCGCCTTCGTCTCAAATAAGACGCGCTGCTTGTCATCCCGACTGAACAGAATCTGACCGTATTTAATGACCTGCAGTTTGAGCAGCAAGGAAGCCTGGTTCAAAATCACCACATCGATGCTTTCGGATTCAAGTCTTTTAGCCAGTTCGCTAAAGAAGTAAAGCTGGTAATCAAGAAACTGATCCGACTTGATCTGATCCATCAACAGGATCGCGATATCCACATCACTAAGGTGACCAAAAGAGGTACGATTTGAAAGGGAGCCGGCAAGATAGGCAGCATTGACGGGACTTTGTGTGAAGAGTTGGTTGAGTCGAGATTGCTTTTCGAATAGGTTCATCCACAACCTCCAGGGAAAGGAGTAAAGGAGGTCTGATCCTTTCAAGGAGCGAGAAACTCTCCCGTATCCCTCCCCTTTCAGGGAAAAGGAACAACCACTATTACATGATGTAACTATACCATATTAAACGCTAACCTTCTACCCATTCTTCACCATCAGTGGCGACTTCTTTCTTCCATATGGGGACGGTAGCCTTCAGCGTATCGATAATATAGCGGCAGGCATCAAAAGCCTCTGCACGGTGTGGTGTAGCCACCACAATAACTACGCTCGCCTCGCCAATCTCTAAGCGACCATAGCGATGCGCCACAGCGACACGTTCTACCCCCCAGCGTCGTTCAGCCTCGGCCACTATCGCCCGAATCTGCTGTTCGGCCATCTCTGGATAGACATCATACTCGAGGTAGCGCACCTGTTTGCCTCGTGCAGTATCGCGTACTACCCCTTCAAAGGTGACAATACCGCCCGCGCTCGCATGTGCAATGGACGCGATGAGGGCATTTCTATCCAGGGGTTCGCGGGTAATTTGAATTATCG
>MNIY01000048.1 GCA_001919995.1 Ktedonobacter sp. 13_1_20CM_4_53_11 | reverse complement strand
GGAATGTCGCTCCCTGGCTACTCATAGCCGAAGAGCGGGGTTGTACGGTGCGCTGGGTCGATATTCACGAGGAGGATTGCACGCTGGACCTGGCGGACATGGAGCGGCAAATCACGGAGCGCACGAAAATAGTGGCTGTCGGCTATGCCTCAAACGCTGTAGGCACTATCAATGATGTGAGCAGGGTGGTACAGCTCGCCCACCGGGCAGGCGCGCTCTGTTTCGTGGATGCTGTCCAGCACGCTCCACACAGGCCGATCGATGTGCAAGCGCTGGACTGTGACTTCCTGGCCTGCTCGGCCTACAAGTTCTTTGGGCCTCACCTCGGCATTCTCTACGGCAAGTACGAACTGCTTGACAGCTTGATGGCGTATAAAGTTCGTCCCGCCGGAAATCTGCCCCCCGATAAGTTCGAGACGGGCACACAGAGTTTTGAGGCGATCGCTGGTACCCTTGGCGCGATAGAGTATTTTGCGTGGCTGGGTAACACCTTTGGTTCCGAATACACAACGAACTATCAAACTTCTTTCAGTGGGCGCGCTCTTGCCCTCAAACAGGCTATGGCCGCCATCGAAGCCTATGAATTGGAGCTAAATCACTCTCTGCTTGAAGGTTTTGGCTCAATCCCTGGATTGCAGATCCGCGGCATCACCAGCCCGCGTAGGCTACAGCAGCGCGTGCCAACGTTCTCCTTTACGCTGCAAGGCTGGACACCTCGCGCCCTCGCCGAGGCTATGGCCGCCGAGGATATCAACGTGTGGGACGGGAACTTCTACGCTCTCGCGGTCACCGAGCGTCTGGGACTCGAAGAGAAAGGCGGTCTGGTGTACAATTATCCTGGCCGATCTCACGATTTTTTAGTGCTCGTAAGCATCTTCACCAGAAGAATTGTTGGGAAATGACCAGTTCAATGTTGGGATTTACACTCAGGGTTCATTCAAGGTCATCCACCACTTGACACGGTCGCCCAGCTGTCGTGAAAGCAGATCGGCATATTCTGCAAAAGCGTAGGCGGTTTCACGAACCTTCCATCCGCCTCGTTGTTGCAAGGCCTCTGGGAGATCCCAGTGATAAAGCGTCAGGGCAGGTTGAATATCGTATTTGAGGAGTTCATCAACCAGCCGATCATAGAAATCTAGCCCCTTCGTATTAACTTGCTGACGTCCTGTTGGAAGGACGCGTGGCCAACTGACTGAGAAGCGATAGGCGTTTAACCCGATATTGTGCATGAGGGAAATATCTTGCTGATAGCGATGAGAGTGATCACAAGCAATGTCTCCAGTATCTCCCCATTATCGTGCCGGGGAGATGGGAAAACGTATCCCAGATACTCAGACCTCGTCCATCTTCATGAACCGCTCCTTCAATCTGATAGGCAGCCGTTGCAGCCCCCAGACGAAATCCGCTGGAAAAGCCTTTCGAGTGATGACCACGTCGTGCTCTTGAATCATAGACGTTCCTCATTCTATTTTCGTCTTATTTTAAGTCTTAATGCAACACGTAAAATTGGCTGCTTCAAGGACTTGACAATCGAAGATTTCTTGACTATACCCTTGAAAGGATAATACTTAATTTAACGCTTAAAATGAATGGGAATGGCGAGATGCAGAGCAGAGAGGATCTCAATCCGACAAAGGGACTCAATCCGACGGCACGTGACCTTCGACGCATCAATCGACGCACCGTCGTGCAGACTTTGTTTACCAGTGAAGCTGCCACTCGGCTTGAGGTGAGTCAGCGTTCCGGCTTAAGTGCGGGAACGGTGACGAATGTGGTTAGCGACCTTTTGGCTGAGGGCATTGTGCTGGAAGCTGGATTTACAGCGTCAGAGGGAGGACGACGGAGGGCCATTCTGACCTTGAATCTGGACTATGGGTATGTTCTTGGGGGGGGAATTGGGGAGACCGGCGTCACGATGGGGCTCTTTGATCTGCGATTGCACCGACTCACGACGTTTCGTTCCCCCTTGTCAAGCGAGGAGAATAACCCCACCGAGGTGGTCAATCGTCTTATTGAAGGGGTCGCGTTTCTCTTGCAAAAAGAGCAGATCACGCCGGATAAGATTCTGGGGATGGGTCTGGGACTTCCTGGGATTGTCGAACACACCGAGGAAGAGCTTGTTTCTGCTCCAGCTTGGGGATGGGAACCTGTTCCACTGAAAGAGATGTTGGCACGCCATTTTCCATTCCCTCTGCATTTAGATAACGGTGCCAAAGCAACGGCCCTCGCCGAGATTGACCGCAATCCGCATTTTGCGACAGAAATCGTCGTTTCTGTTTACCTGGGCACAGGGGTGGGTGCCGGAATTATCCGTGAGGGCAAGTTGTATCGTGGATCGACGAACAGTGCAGGGGAATGGGGGCATACGATTATTGCTCTAGATGGAGAGGCCTGCCGCTGTGGACACCTGGGATGTTTGGAGGCCTATGTGGGATCACTAGGGATCATCCGCCGTCTCCACGAGCTTGATGCAACCCATCCCGCATTGCAAATGGGTGATGAGTTTGGCATTATTCAAACCTTGATCCACATGGCCAGCCGCGATGATATGGTTGCCAATCAGGTGCTTGACGGGACCATTCGTTACCTGGGAGCAGGATTGGCCAACTTGATCAACCTGTTTAACCCGCACCGGATTATTTTGAGTGGATGGGTAGGCCTGGAACTGGGTCAATTCGCTTTAGCGGAAATCCGTAAGGCGACCAGGCAATACGCGCTCAAACTCCCTTGCGAGGTGGCAGAAATCAGTTTGAGTCAGCTCGGACGAGATGGAGACAGTATTGGTATGGCCAAACTGGTGTTAGAGGACTTTTTCGATACAGTAGGAGGACAGAAAACCCATCCTTCCCTCCATCCCTCGCGACTCTAAAAATTTTGCCCTTATGACTTTTTCGGATTGGCTAGTGGTTCCCTTGTCTGCTGACTGAAAGAAAGGAGGTATTAACAACAGGACATCTGTACTTGACCATCCTGGTGGAGAAGCAGGCATTCGTCTCATGTGATTTTTGTCGATCTTATGAGTTTCCACTCTTTACTCATTTTAATGCCGTTAGTGACAGATCGTAGGTAGGCTTTCGTAGATCAGACAGCGAGTGTAACTGCAATTTCTCTTACTTTACAAAGGAGTACTCAGACTATGCAACCTCTTTCCTTTCCTCAATGGAAGCGCCGCTTGGCACTCGGATTCGCCATCGTCAGCATGGCACTGGTCATGATGGTTCCCCTGGCTGCCTGTGGTGGCAGTGGGAGTACCACCTCCTCTGGTCCGGTGAACTTGACCTTCTGGAACTGGATACCAGGGATCGATAAGGTGGTCGCGCGCTTCAATCAGACCCATCCCAACATTCATGTCACGTCGCAGAATGTCGGGGCAGGCCCGGCAGAATACGACAAGTTGTATACGGCCATCAAGGCCAATAATGAGCCCGATCTTGGCATGATCGAGTACCAGGTCTTGCCAACCTTTGAGAGCACGGGTGCGCTCGTCGACCTGTCACAGTATGGAGCGAATTCGGTGAAGGATCAGTTTGTGCCCTGGACCTGGCATCAGGTGACCCTGGGCAATGCGATCATAGCGATTCCGGGAGATATGGCCCCCCTGGGCCTGTACTACCGGCAGGACATCTTCCAGAAGTATCATATTCCAGTTCCCACGACCTGGGCGCAGTTTGCTGATGAAGCAGCGAAACTGCATGCAGCCGATCCCAATGAGTACATCACTGACTTCCCGCCCAGGCAACCAGGCTGGTTCACTGGATTGGTGTGGCAGGCAGGTGGGCGGTTGTTCAGCATCAATGGCCAATCCTGGAAAGTCTCCGTCAATAACGCCGCGGCCCAACAGGTCGCCTCTTACTGGCAAGACTTGCTCGACAAGAAGCTAGTCAAGACCGAGCCGGACTTCGCCAATGGCTGGTACCATGACCTGCAGACTGGTGGTGTTGCCACCTGGATCTCGGGAGCCTGGGGTCCCGCTGTGCTTAACGCAAATGCTCCACAGACCGCTGGCAAGTGGCGGGTTGCGCCGATCCCGCAATGGCAGGCGGGCCAAAGCGTCGATGGTAACTGGGGTGGGTCTAGCGCGGTCGTGTTCAAGAGTTCGAAGCATCCCAAGGAGGCCACCCAGTTCGCCATCTGGCTCTTTAGCGATCAGCAGAGCCTTAAGCAAATAAATGCGAATGGGGGGTTGGCGGCCAATCAAGCCTTTTTAGCTTCGCCTCAGGTGAACGCCCCCCAGCCTTTCTATGGGAGCCAGAGCATCTACCAGTTGTTCAAGAAAGCGTCCACGGAGGTGAATGTCAATTTCCAGTGGGGACCGACCATGAACCAGGTCTACACCGACATGGGGGACAATTTCGCCAATGCGGTCGACGGCCATGGGACCCTGATAGATGCCCTGAACGCGGTGCAGCAGAGTACGGTTACCTTCATGAAAAAGCAGGGCTTCAGTGTCGCTACCTAGCAGCCCTGGTACGCTGTGGCATACTGCCATGGCTGCTCTTCTGGTGATCGGTCCAGAGATCAGAGGTGATACTGTAGTGGCGAGCCTCCATCCAACTGGAATGATGGAATATCTCGCTTGCTCTCACGGTCCCAAAGGGGGACATGAAGGAGCAACAAGTACAAGGAAGAAAGGCTGATGGCTTTGACGACTGCTGTGGAGACGAAAAGCTCGTTGAACAAAAGCAGAAGAAAGAGATATGATGACACAGCAAGGATCGATCCAGGACGATAGAGAGGCTCAGACCACTATAGCCGATGTTCGCTTCGAGCATTACCGTGACGCGCTTGGGGTAGGCGAGGCGCGACCTCGATTGTCCTGGATCGTCGCAACGACAACCACTGGGTGGCGTCAGACCGGTTATGAGATTGAGGCTTATGGGGTCGATGAACTACTCCGGGAACAGACAGGCCGGGTCGAGTCCGATCAATCGGTGCTTGTGTCCTGGCCGTTCGCACCGCTCTCGTCCGGCGAACGACTCATGGTGCGCGTGCGCGTTTGGGGGAACGATGGGCAACCCTCTGCATGGAGTATGCCCTCTTTTGTTGAGGCAGGGCTACTTCATGCCAGCGACTGGACGGCTCACTTCGTGACGCCCAATTGGGAAGAGGGCACTTCTCGGTCACAACCTGCACCACTGCTACGCCGCACGTTCGAAGTTCGCGCCGGTGTCACGAAGGCGCGGCTCTACACGACAGCATTGGGGGTCTACGAGGCGCATATCAATGGTATCACCGTTGGCGATTCCGTTCTGGACCCAGGATGGACTGATTACCACTATCGCTTACGCTATCAAATATTCGACGTCACCAACCTTCTGTATGAAGGACGCAACACACTTGGTGCTATGCTCGCTGATGGCTGGTATTGTAAATCCCAACATTGAACTGGTCATTTCCCAACAATTCTTCTGGTGAAGATGCTTACGAGCACTAAAAAATCGTGAGATCGGCCAGGATAATTGTACAGATTTCGCCAGTTTAATGTTGGGATTTACACACGTTTCCTGTGGAGAAACGCGCCCGCCTGCTTGCGCTGAATATCAACTTAGCTTCCCAGCGCTTCCAGCAAGAGGTCTCCCTCTTCAGGAGTAACGCGCCCCTCGGCGATCATGCGCAGAATGGCCTCGCGTTCCTGCTCGAGATTATACTCGGGCGCTGGCTGGGATGTCGTGGCACTGGCGTCCCCATCCCCATTCGCTGTTGGTTGACTTTCCTGTTCGCCGTGGTCCGTCCCTTGCTGTGCAGCATAAGGTGGTTGTGGCGGCACTGGCGGCACACCATGTGGCGGTGCTGGTGGCGTTGGCGGCTTTGGTGGCGGTGGTGTCTTTGGCACTCCGAGATTACTCACGGCCCGTTCCACAGCTTCAAGCGCACCACTTATCCCTTCGGAGGCGGCGCGGCGTGCCTGTTCTTTGATGCGATCCAGCCGCTCGGGGTCGAGCCGCCACTCGCGATCGTTGAAACGAACGTTGATACGAGATGCTCGCTCGTTGGCACGGCGTGTCTGCTCTTCGGCTTTGCGTTGCGCGCGACGTGCCTGCTCTTCGGCTTTGCGGGCAATTGAATCGGCAATATCGGCTCCTTGTGACCAGCTTGCTTCGCTAAAAGCCGCGGCTATCTCGCGGCTCAATTCCTGGCCTAGCTTGCTCATCTCAAGTCCAAAGCTGGACATCTCACGTCCAAATTCATCCCATCCCCAGGAGCCACTCGTGCTGCTGGAATTACGCGGATCACCACCGCCGCGCAGCGCCAGGTCACCGCCGACGTTCAATTCGAGGTGAGCTGCGCCATCCCCGTAGTTCAGACTGATCATCTTCCCCCTCCTGCTGGCAATGATAGAACGGCCACTGATATCACCCCCGACGTTGGCTTGAATGCTCAAATTCGGGTTGTCCGGTAATACAACGACGGCGTCGCCACCGACGTTCAGGCGTGCGCGGCTATCAACCGGAAAAGCGGCCTGCAGCGAAAGATCTCCCCCGACGCTGCCAACCTCTATGCTGGCCTGTAATCCCTTCAAAGACGCATCCCCTCCGATGCGACCGACCTGTACGTTGCCGCCGACGCCACTGAAGCTGACATCACCGCCGATATATCCCAGTTCGGCATCACCCTGTACATCACGCAGCGAGCAGTCGCCGCCCGCGTTGCCAAGCTGTATATAAGCGGCGCCACTGACACTCAAGTCGCTGCCAACATTACCAATTGTGATGCCGGTGCGCGCGCTCCCTTTGATTTCGCCGTCACCACCGACGACACCACAGCGCAATGCAGTCGCTATTTCCTCCGCTTTCAAATCACCACCAACGGTGCTGACCATGACGGACTCTGCTCTTGCTACCGCCAGGTCGGAACCAATAGTCTCAATCTCTATCACCGCAATGTTCCTGAGAACGGCATCACCGCCAACACTGTGACGAACGCGTAAGATGGGGGTATTGGTAACGGTCAGGTCTCCACCAAGGTTCGTTAAATCGACGGCTTCACTGATGTTCTCCAGCCCAGCGTCACCGCTGACATTCTTGATCGTGGCATCGCCAGCGATGCTCTCTAATTCGACTCGTCGTATCCCCTCAATCGCTACGTCACCTTTGACGTTTGATGATTTGATGCCCGCGTCTTCAGGCATTATCAGCTTGATATCTCTGTCGCAATCGATGATGGTGAGTGTGTCACCTTCCGGGTGGATACCTGCAACAGTTCCATGGCCCTCAGTCTCAACGCTGATTGCCTGTTCTTTCCAGGTACGCACACTCAAGTCGCCACTAATCCGTGTGATGATTACTCGTGGCGCCTTGCCAACTGAAAATGTTTGTTGGGCCATTGAATCCTCCATATGTAATGCTATCTCTGTTCGCTACTCGGCGAAAATCTCTATACGTTCTCCCTCTTCCAGGTCCTGTAGATCAAGTAGCCGGCCAGTGGCACCGCTTTCACTGGCGCGCAGCAAGTCTTCAAGTGCGCTGCCGCGAATCTGTGGTACCAGTCGTGTTCCCAGGCGCAGGCCGACCTCTATGAGGCTCACGGGAATGGTCACGGTGGCTTTCTGCCGGTTGGTAGCCAGGTTCGTCACACGCACCCGCACTGTGCGTTTACGCCTGCTTTCGTTAATGGGATCTTGCTGCGAATCGAGTGTATCCAATAAGCGTGCGGCTTCTTCAGCTGTCACTTTGCCCGCTTCGACAAGGTGCAGTATTCGGTTGCGCTCATCGGTTGAGGCTGCCATCCATTTAACCCTTCATCAAGCGCATTGCCTCTTCTACGCTGATCTCTTTAGAGGCAAGGCGGTCGAGAATGGCGCGGCGATCAGCACGTCCATCGTTTTCAGGTGCGCCACCAAGCGCGGTAACAATTTCGTCCAGGCGGCTGCGCGCAGTATTGTAGGCAACATCCATTTCAGCGGCTAATTTTTGAATGTTGCCGCGATACTTGACCAGCATCTCAACAAAGTCAAGTTGCTCGCGAGAGAGGCGGCCAATCCACCCCAGGCTGAATTGTCCCTCGATGACGATACCGCTATCGGGACATTCAAGCCTGGTGACGATCAGTTCACCGCCACTCACAGGGTCTTTCGTAATCAGTTGATGCATGCATGTACTCCTTTGTGGAGATATCTAACAGTGATATCTCTCTTCTAAATGCCGATGTCACCAATTCAGGGTACCTGTGAAGGATACCCTTACGTTTCAATGAAGCGTCGCCGGTTCTCCAATAATAGGCCTCTTTAAGAAGCATCAATGTTTGAACGTTTCGCCAGGTGCCTGGTCAATATCTGTTTGAATTTGGTGTTTATCGTTAACCACATGGTAATATTAGCATATATCAGTAAAATTTGTCAATAGATTTGGTGATAAGCTTCAAATTGTTGGAGAAAATTTTACGGGTTGACAGAGAAAACAATCGAGTCTGAAGCAAGGGCGACCGCAAGAATCGTCCTGGTTCCTCTGTCCCCTTGTGGTTCTGTCCTACTCAGCCTCGTTAATGCGATAGATGTGCTTGAGCTGTGTGGCCTTGCGGAGCATAATACTCACGCCACAGTAGCGTGTCTCAGCAAGCTCGATTGCCCTTTCCACAGACTGGGGGCGGACATGGTGACCGGTGATGATGTGCTCCGCCGTAATCTCCACGAATACCAGGGGGTGAACTGCTGCCCGTACTCCCTGGACGTGTATTTCGTAGTGCGTCACGTCTTCCTGCTTCTTCTGCAGGATGGAGATGATGCTGATGCCCGAGCAGCCTGCCAGGCTCGCCAGAAGCAATTCCATGGGACTGGCGCCAGAGTGATGCTCGCCATCGAGGGTGACTGTGTGGCCAGTACCTGTCGCGATATTGAAAGACTGGCCCACGCTATATGTCGCCTGGACATTCATTGTCTCTGCCATGATTTAAATAATCCTTTCCTGTTTTTGTGCTACGGTGGGTTTGGCTCCATAATCAAATTACGAAAGACATCAAATCTCTTCCAACCAGGATTGTCCCCCGGTACCCGGCACCGGCGGCCTGGGCTTGTAACTGCTTCGCATCAATTTCTCTGTAGAGGTGCGAGCACACAATTGTCTTCGCTTGAGAGGAGACCGCCAGTTGCACAATCTCTCTATCTTCGATATGACCCGAATCGATGATGGCGAGATCAACGTCGCGCAGGAAGGCTATCTCATCATCGTGAAAGTGGGAGTCACCAGTGACGGCGTAGCATTTGCCATTCCACGTAAAGCGCAGGCCATGATTGCTGGCCGGCGGCAAACTGACGAAATCGAAGCGATGGGAGCCTATCTCAAACTGCTGCTGCGTAATTTCATGCACAACAATCTTGTACGAGGGCTGTTGCAGGCTACCGGGTCCAAATACCTGCAGCAGGCCATCGATGACCTTCTGAGCACCCGTTGGCCCATAAATATGAATATCTGTCGTGCGAGGGTCTCGCTGCGACCATGCTCCTGCCTGCAGAAATGGGATGATATCCGAGACATGATCGGGGTGGAAGTGAGAGAGCACGATATGCTCCAACTGGTTGTGCCGGACGCCGGCCTCCAACAGCCGTTGCACAACACCATGGCCACAGTCGAAGAGCACATACATGCCCTCTAGATCCAGCAAGACGCTGGAGGCGCGCCGCTCGAATTCAATCTGGCATGTTCCCGTGCCTAAAAGCGTGATGGTGGACATGGTTTTTTCTTCTTTTATTTATGGCCAGCTCGTCTCCATCATGGGGGTGATAATCACCTCCTGCAGAGCCGACTCGGGGGGAACCTGTGTCGCGAAGACGATCACCCTTGCCACGTTGGCCGGGTCTTGCAGGTTCTGCTGCTCCGGCATAGGGATACCCTGTTCGGTGAAACGATCAAAGAAGTGCGTGCGCATGCCGCCGGGGATAATCGTCGTCACGCGGATGCCGTCGGCCCGTCCCTCGACGCCAAGCCCGCGGCTGAAGCCGATCAGCCCCCACTTAGAGGCATGGTAAGCTGAGGCGTTTGCCCAGGCGCGGGTCGCAGCCGTCGATGCGACATTGATGATATGGCCCGAGTGCTGTCGTCGCATGAGCGGCAGCGCCGCCTTTGCCAGCAGAAATGGCCCGCGCAGGTTGACATTGATCACCTGGTCCCATTGCTCAACGGTCATCTCATCGACAGGGAGCGTGTGATCGATCGCTGCGCAATTGACGACGATATCCAGACGGCCGAAATGCGCATCTACCGCCTCGACTCTTTTGAAGACAGCCCCGGCATTGCTGACATCGCACTGGAGGGCGAGACTTTTAGAATCCTGGTTGGCCAGATCGCGCCTGACCCGCTCCGCTGCCTCTCCATTGATGTCGATACAGACAACGCTACAGCCCGCGTCGGCGAATGCTCGGGCCGTTGCTTCCCCGAGGCCACTTCCTGCCCCTGTCACCAGGGCTACTTTCCCTTGTAGGGGGTTATCGTTCATGTTTTTCCTCCCATCGGTACTGCCGGGTGAACGTTAAATTCCTTCACAAGGTCCTCAAACAGTTCTGTTGCATTGTGCCTGCGGTCCTCGATTGAGGTCGGCAAGCCGAGATGATACGTACCACTTGGTAGAATACCACAGCCGCCATACTTACGAATGAGCAGGAACTGGACCACGACCTCTTCACCGGCATGTTCCGGGGGTAAGCGCTGCCACCAGGAGAACCCGCCGACATCAAGCAGCTTGGCACGATTGTAAAGGACGTTAGCTCCCCCTATCCAGGCGACCTTGTAGCGTACAAGGTCGCCATTCGTTACAAGCTGTTGCTCCAAATGCAGTGGGTTAGCCGCGTTATTGACTTTATGGCGCTCCCATGGAATGGTATTGGGCTCGAAGGGCTCGGGGGCTACTGGCCCCGTCCAGATTTCGATCTGCTGCTGGTGCGGGCGTATATCGTCAAGATAACTCAGACCCGTTGCCGCGCAGCCAACGAAGCCGCACTTATCAATCTGAATCACACTCAACATGCGTGCCAGCGCCGATGGATCGAGCAGGACATCATCGTCGAGGTAGTGGACGTAGGGCGCGCTGCTCAGCTCGAGCAGAAACTGTCTCTGCTCCGCTAATCCGCGGCGCGGCAGGTGCCTGTGCAATGTCACCTCATGCCCCTGCCACCTGAGAGCCTGCGCTAATGTCTGGATCTCGATACTCTCGAGATAGGTCTCACCCTCTTTCGTCTGGTCTGAGACGATGACGTTAAAATCGCCGAATGTCTGGCCGAACAGGCTGGTTAAAACGACTGCCAGGCCAGTCTTGCGTCCATAGGTCGGAATGAGAATATCAACCAGGGCCATGTTCGTATCTTTCTAGGGATTGCTCTCTGGTATTTTAGGCAAGGACACTATTGATAAGGGTGTCGTATCTACCGGCAGACTCTCATGCCTGCGTTCTGCTAGAACCGTCTCGTAAAGCGCGGCGGTGCGCATGGCGACGATTGACCATGTAAACTCTCGCTCTACTCTTTTGCGCGCAGCCTGCCCCATTTGCTTGCAGCGTTCAGGCTGGCTGAGTAGTTCCCCCAGGCTGGCGGCGAGCGCTTCGGGGTTACGCGGCGGCACGAGCAGGCCTGTTTCACCGTCTTTGATGGTATAGGTGATGCCACCGACCGCAGAGCCGATCACCGCTCGACCACAAGCCATCCCTTCAAGAGGGGTCAGGCCGAACGGCTCATACCAGGGCGTGGTGACCGCGACATCGCCCGCGCAATAGTAATAGCGCAGTTCGTTAGCCTGGCGCTTGCCAATAAAACGTACCCGTTCTGAGACGCCAAGTTCCGCTGCCAACCGCTGTAGCTCTCCTATCTCGGGCGTCGCCTCCGGATCAGGCTCTACCGTTTCTCCTCCAACTACCATCAGTGTCGCCTGCGGCAGCGTCGAATCTGTGCCCTTCTCTTCCTGCTGCGCCAGCAAGGCAAGCGCTCGTACGATATTGCGAATATCTTTACGTGGAAGCATGCGCCCGACGTAGACAATGATCCTGCCCTCTTGCTCTAGCCCAAGGCGTTTGCGCGCTTCAGCCTGTGAGACAG
The DNA here is from genome assembly GCA_001919995.1 of Ktedonobacter sp. 13_1_20CM_4_53_11. The sequence goes on along the minus strand of MNIY01000048.1, from coordinate 5,999 downwards.
GTTTGAAGACCTGGGTATTGACCGCTGAAGGAATAACCACGACCTTAGCTGGATCTGCCTCGTAATCGTTAATCAGCTCAGCCTGTTCCGCTGGACACTGCGCGATCAACCTATCTACGTTGCGCACAATACGCAGTTCAGTCTTGATGCGATCACCCGGGCTGGTATCGACTTTCTTCTGGTGCCTGCGCTTGGTCTTGCCGGTCGCGTGGAATATCTGGACGGCGGGGATGTCAAGGCGCTGCCGCAATTCGGTAACTACCCAGCCAGACATCCAGAAATTACCATGGAGCAGGTCGTAACGCGCCTCGTCCCTCACCATAAAGCGCAAGAACGAATCGCGAAACTGCGACATGAATGGCCATAATTCATCCTTTGGACGCGGCTTCGGTGGTCCAGCCTTCAGATTCACAACACGCACTCCTGGCGCCCAGTCAATGATTTCAGGCGCTTCAGAACTATCGCGGCGCGTGAAGACATCGACGGCATACCCGCGTCGTGCAAGATTGCGACTTACTTCGTCAACATAGACATTTTGACCACCAGCATCCGCGCCACCAAGTAAGGCTACCGGGCTGGCATGTTCGCTAAGAAACGCTATACGCATGAGTCGATCCATCTAAGTTATTCCTCTCAATAAAGGCCTGGCGAACATGAACGCTCAACGAGAGCCCCAGGAGCCTCTGGCTCACCTCTGGGTTTCTTCTCATACAAGGTTCCTGTTTCTGGTCAGGCCTGAGACAAGCTAAGACCTCATCCGACATGGGCATAGCGGGTATTGCTTCTCGCGAGTGCGAAAGCATGCTGCCAGTCGTGAATGAAGCGGTCCAAGCCAAATCGAACGCCGGCCGCGACACGCGCATTTTCCCCTATACGGCGCGCCTCGTCCGGGTTAGTAAGTAAGAATTGCATTGCATCGATGAGCTTGTCGATATCACAGGAGATAAAGCCTGTTACGCCATTGTTGATGACCGTGGGCAGCTCTGTCGTCGCCAGGGCGACAACGGGCATTCCTATAGTCATGGCTTCTATTACAGCCAGCGGCAGGCTGGTATAGCGTATGGGGCTGAACAAGTAGCGGTACTCTGCGACACGGCGGTGTAGATCACGATATGGCACATCGCCAAGGCCGCCAAATTCTTCCGTTCCCATGCCTACAGCTTCAAGCGGTGTCCTGTGTTGCGCGTGTTGAAAGATGTCATACCCGGCAATGCGGGGCCGCTTCTGCATCCCGTTGATGACCGTGATACCTCGCTCGATATGCCCGCTATAGCGAATCGAGGGATCAATAGCGACACTGTGCTCAATGACCACAGTCGGGGCGCGTCCGTTATCCCACATCAGGCGGTTGTAGTGCGTCACATGGACCAGCAGTATATAGGGATCATCGACGGGGTGACGTGTATTGACGGCGTCCGGCTTCGGGGTGTTGTGCTCGAGGTAAATTTTCGGGAGCAAGCGTTGTTCATCGCTCAGAATCTCGAACTGGTCCTCGAAGTAATTCTTCGGCGTCTGGTAGATGATAAGGTCAAGCTCCAGATCCCGAACGCGTTCCGCCGGTACCTCTCGCATATACGAGGGGAGATCGAAGGTGCGGCCACGTCCACCGTAGCCCTCTGGACGGCCTGGTTTGACCGGGAGGTACCAGTCGGCCTCGATGCGCGCCAATGTGTTCAGGTAGCTGCCATGAATATGCCAGATCAAGATCTTTAAGCGTTGCATGCTACCTCTCCTCTCATAAGCAGTTTCTCCGCCGCCCCGATGACTGCCTCCGGCTTGAGCCATTCCAGGCAGCGGTGATCGATGGGGCATTCCCAGTACCCGCATGGGCTGCACTCGACCGGTTTTCTTACGATAGGATGGCGGGCTTTATCCAAAGCAGACCAACGCCCGGGGTCGGCAGGGCCAAAGATAGTGAGGCTCGGCGTGTCCACGGCATTCGCGATATGGGATGGGCCCGTATCGTTGCTGATGAAGAGGTCCAATTTGCTGATGAGCGCTGCTAACCCTCCCATGGAAGTTTTACCGGCAAGGTTCAGCGGTTGAGCCTTTATACACCCTGCTACTTCTTGTACTGTTGAGCTATCATCGAGGCTCCCTGTCAAGATTATTTGCGCGTTATAACGATTGGCGAAGTAATCCGCCACCTGCGCGAAGTACCTGGCGGGCCAGCGCCTGGACGGTGAACGTGATCCCGTGTGCAGCCCAATCCATGGTCGATGCGCTCGCAGCAACTTACGCAGCAGTTTAGTAGCTGCGATATGATCCTCCTGCAAGAGCGGAAACTCCAGCGCTGTTGAGTTGCTGTCGCATCCCAGGAGTTTGGCCAGGCCGAGATTGCGTAACACCTCCGGCCAACGATCTGGATAGGGCATGCCGAATGTCAGCCGCGCGCGAGAAGACTTCTCTGTTTTCTCGTAATAACCGGCGGTCATACGTCCTTTGAGGTCCAGTACGAATGGATTACTTGTTTGACCGTTGCCGTGCATCTGGATGACCAGGTCGTACCCGTAGGTTCGTTGATCTTCGAGGAAACGCCTGGTGCGAACAGGATCAGCCTCGACCTCGGCAATGCCGGGATAACCGGCAAACTCAACAAAGCGGTCGATGTAGTGCGAAAAGCGGCGGGCAAAGTCAGCGGCCCATGGCAACCCGATCAGGGTGATTTCGGCATCAGGAAAACCTGCACGGATTGAGCGCAGCGCGGGTACGGCCAACAGCATATCGCCCAGGTACAGGGCCCGGAAGATGGCAATTCGCTCAATGCGTTTGCTCATAGCTTTCCTCCTGGTAACAACGTTGCCTGTGTCATGTCGCTCTTCCCTAATTCGGATAGTAATGCCTCCACCGCTTCGACGACCTTTTCCGGCGCAATATCAAGACAGGGTAGCCCTATAGGGCACTCGAAGAGGTAGCAGGGATGACACGCGGTAGGGCGCCTCAGCAACGTATAGTGTATCGCGCGCGGACGCCATTGTTCCTCGTAGTCGGTACCGGAAAAGAGGATGACTGCCGGCGTTCCCACCGCGTCTGCGAGGTGCATGGGCAGGCTGTCATTGCAGATCACCAGCGTCGCTCGCTCGACTAGCGCCGCGTACTCGGCCAGCGTTGTACCTCCAACCAGACAGTGGATATTGGGAGCGTGCTGCCTCAGTTCTTCTATCAGCGCGCTTTCCCGTTCGACCCCGGTCACCAGAACGGGCAGGACTCTCCTGGCGAGGTGACGTGCCACGACGCCGAAACGTTCAGCAGGATAGCGACGGGCACGTGCACTTGCGCCCGGGTGCAAGAGGATGAACGGCGTCGTGGGATCAAGCCCCACGCGCTCCAGCAGCGAAGTTACAGCCGGGCCGGACTCGTCAGGGATGATGACCTTGAGTCTCCGCTCCCTGGCGACAAAGCCCAGGTGCTCGACCAGGCGCAGGTTTCTTTCAGTCTGATGCAATTCATCGGCGGCACCGCGCAGTTCGGTTGTTAGGGTACTGCCGCCAAACTCTTTTGACTCTCCCGCGCGCAAGGGTATTCCGGCCAGGTAGCAGGCATAGCCGGGAGTATGCGGCGTTTGACTGAACGAAGTGAAGATGAGCGCCGCGTCAAACTTTTGCTCGGCAAGCAGGTCGATCAACTCCCTCTCGCGTGCCGGGTCAAATGGAATACGTCCCCCCACGTCCTGCCAGACGACGCGCCAGGTAATCACATCATCCACCCACGGTAGGAGCGGTACGGCGGTAGCACCGCCTGGACTGGCGAGCAGGGTCAGGCGTGCGTGCGGTAACGTTTCTTTTACAGCTCGCAGTGCCGGTCCAAGCATGATCACGTCGCCAATATTGTCCAGGCGCACAGCCAGTATATGTTTTGCGGCCAGCCATTCGTGCATTAGTCCAGTACCTCCATCAAGAATGAGTGCTGCTGTAAGAGGCTGGTCGCGGCCTCCACGACCATCTCTGGCGTGACGAGGCGCAGGCACTCGTGCTTATAGGGGCAGACCCGGCTATAGCAGATGCGGCAGGGAACGTCGACATTGAGTAAACGATGAGGGACCTGCCATGGTCCCCATTGCTCCGGTGGATTAGTCAGAGCAAAAAGCGCGACTACAGGAGTTTTCACCGCCGCGGAGATATGCATTGGACCGGTGTTATTGGTAATCGTCAGGTCGGCGACCTCGATGAGCGCACATAATGCGGGGAATGGCAGCGTGCCCACAAAAGTATGGATTGCGTGGCGGCTATCTTTGCGCAGCTTGCTCACAATGCGCTTGACGAGTTCCCGCTCATCTTCTGCTCCGGTGAGAAGTACTGTTGCCCCGGTCTCCGCTACGAGCAGATCGATCACCTCGACATACATCTCCCATGGATACGTGCGCGCCGGCATACTGCACCCGGGATGTACCACGACCAACGGACACCGGCGATTTACGCCCTGCCTTGCTAAGATAGCATCTATCTGCTTCCTGGCCTCCGCTGGCACTTGTAAAACGAGCGCACGGTTGTCTGTGGTAAAGCCAATAGCAGCAACCAGGTCAAGCCCGCGTTCGACCTCGTGCATCATGCGCTCTGGATGTTTGTGGCGCGTCGTTAGGAGCGAGCCGGGACCATCGATTGAGGCTGCTGCGCGCAGCGGAATGTCCGCGAGGTAGCAGAGGTAGGCGGCGGGCAAGGGACTCTGGCGAAACGACGTGAAAATGATCGCAGCATCAAAGCGCTTCTCGCGAATGGTTGCTATCATCTCTTGCTCGCGCTGGCTGTCCTGAGGCAGTTTATGCCAGGGGTCCATCCAGGGCGCCTGGTAGACGATCACATCATCGATGTCTGGATTGAGTCGCGCGACCTGCGCTCCCACGGGACCCGCCAGCAGTGTCAGTTCAGCCGAGGGCAGGGACTCTTTCATTGCATGGATGGCGGGTGAGGTCACCAGTACGTCGCCAAGGTTATCAAGGCGAATGGCCAGAACCCGCCTGACAGAGTGCCAGGGATTATCGTTCATCATGCCTCAACTCCAATTGTGGGAACCAGGGGCCAGCTTGGTGGACGATAAGATAACTCGATCGAAGAGCCGCGCTGTTCGACAGCGCGAATGATACGCAAGGCGTGCAGTGTAGTGCGCGCAACAAAGGTGGGACGGCGTACCGGGCGCCCTGGCTGTTGTTCTGTGCCAAGATCGACCAGGATAGTCGAACATCCGGCCCTGTTCCCCGCTTCAATATCGTCGAGGATATCACCGACAAACCAGGAAGCGCGCAGATCGAGATCAAGATCGGCTGCAGCCCGCAGTAACATGCCCGGTTGTGGTTTGCGGCAGTCACAACGGATGGCCAACTCAGGTATTGCACCATCTGGATGGTGAGGACAGAAGTAGATTGCATCAAGCTGCACACCCAGCTGTGCGAGCTCTGAAGTAAGATGCTCATGCATTCGCTGCAGATCGTCCGCAGTGAAGTACCCTCGCGCGATCCCGGCCTGATTCGTAATCACGATCAGGCGGAATCCCACTTTCTGTAGCGCGCGTAATCCTGGCCCAATACCAGCATACAACTGGAGCTCCTCCGGGCTAGAGGGATAGTGCCTCGGGTGAACCAGCGTTCCGTCCCGGTCGAGGAAGACAGCTTTGCGCTTTTTCATAGCTTCGTATCACTGATCATCAAGGTATTTCTTCTCAACTCAAGTAACGAATCAAAACATAAAGCAAGGGATAACCATTTGGCAGGGGTGCAGGGACGGTAGTCCACTGGTAGGTTTTTTGATACAGCGAGGAAATTCGATTGTATACATTCTTTCTCATAAATCCTACTGTTAAAAACTGCCTCTTTCTGCTAAATATGCCGCCCAAAGGTGCAAGAGAGAAAGAGTCCTGCATAGTTATAAACATGGTTACATTTATTATTGTGCCTTTACCGCTTATAAAGTAACTAAAAACTCCGTAATAATGCAAGTCAGCAGTAGTAAAAGCATAGTCAAAGACACAACCTCTAAGGTAATTCTAAGCTTCTACAATATTGCTGT
>MNIY01000138.1 GCA_001919995.1 Ktedonobacter sp. 13_1_20CM_4_53_11 | reverse complement strand
TCAGTGGCAAAAAATGGAACCTGTCCGGTCAGAAGTTCGTAGGCAATACACCCCAGAGCATATTGATCGCTTTCCTTATTCATCCGGCCAAGAAATTGTTCAGGCGCCATATATGGAAAGCTACTGCTATTGTGATCATGTTCTGTATCGAAGGTATCTTGCAGGGACACAACACTAAAATCAGTCAGGAGCATATCTCCCGTTTCACTAAAGAGAATATTCTCGGGTTTGAGATTTCCGTGGAGAATATTCATCTGATGCGTATATTGCAGAACTTGTCCTACCATACGAAGGATAGCGAGCGATTCCTGAATGGGGAGTAGCTGGGAAGATTGTGAGTCAAGGAGATTACGCAGGGAGCCTTTTGTAGCATAGGGTGTGACATAGTATGGTACATTCTCGAAGATGCCGGCATCGAGTATGGGAAGAATATGTGCGTGCTTGATCTTTTTCAGAAGCTGGACTTCTTGAAGGAATAATTCGCGTTTCTGTTTGGATACCTGCTCTCTGTGGAAGAGTTTGATGACAAGACTGTGTTGTACACGGAGTGAATGTTCGGCCAGGAAGATGCTACTAGTTGGGCTGCTACTAATTTCAGCACGTATATGGTAGTTACCAATGCGTTTTCTTTGAGAAATGATATGCTCGCTTAACACAATAACAGCCTCGTGATGTAATATGGGTGAGGTACATATTTAAGCACCGTTCGCAGTATAACGGTCTTTGTTTGTACATGTCAACGGAATAGCGTATATGGCTACTCATATCTACTGTAGGAGGCTCTATGCGCCTACCACCGTACTTCTATTACAGGAGCTCTACTATTATGTCGGACTACCTCGACCTTTACGATTACCGCATTCGTGTCGCCGCTATGTATCGAGAGAGGAACCAGGCAATCCTATCAGGCGCGGATCCCGTCGCTGCCTGGGAGCGTTTCCGTGCGGTCAGGGATGATTTGTTCGCGCATCATCCACAATCTGCCCTGGATGATGCGCAGCGCAGTACATTCCAGGGGTTACGGTTTCGCTCTCAATCTATTGGCTCGAAGTATACGGAGGTGGTCTGTTCCTTCCGTTCCGAGATGCCACCTGTCCTGTGGAGAGTTATGGTGGAGGGCGCTACCTCTTTGACACTATTAAAGGGAGCGATTTCCTGGCGGTCCCTGGTGAAAGAGACTGGAAGCGTATCATACTCGATTTCAACTACGCCTATAATCCATCGTGTGCCTACAATGACCGCTGGATTTGCCCTCTAGCCCCCATAGAGAACCGCCTTGTGGTGCCAATTCGTGCAGGGGAAAAGAAGCAGCAACTGGCGTTAAGGAGCGCTGCATGAGCATCGTTGCAGGCCGTTCAGTTCATAGTATCTCTACCAATTTCGGTAGGGCGAGCCCTGCTTTTTCGGCGAGCGCCACGTCCGCGGACGAGTCTAGGGATGTCGGTTGCAGGTTGATAATAATCAAAGGCACATTGCGGCTCAGAGCCAGGCGCGGCAGCATAGCAGCTGGCATAACCTTGAGGGATGAGCCGACGACTATAAACAGGTCACATGCCGCGGCCAGTTCTTTGGCACGAGTGAGTTCCATCTCTGGCACGCGCTGACCGAACAAGATTGTTGCTGCTTTGAGAAAGCCGCCACAGGCAGGGCAAAGTGGATCAACCTCACCTGCATCGATGCGTTCCTGCAGTTCAGTAATGGAGGAGCGTGCACCGCAGATAGTGCAGGCTGCAGCTCGCGAGGTACCATGTAGTTCGATGACACGCTCTGCGCTGTTGCCTGCATCCTGGTGCAGGCCATCAAAATTCTGCGTGATGACACCGAGCAATAATCCTCTACGTTCTAAATCAGCTAGAGCGCGATGGGCCGCATTGGGGCGCGCCTCTTTTACCCGAGGAGAAAGATGGCTGCGTGTATGCCAGTACTGCTGGCGCGCCTCAGGTTTATTGATAAAATCGCGATAGCTAACGGGTGGTTGAAGCTGCCAGATTGAGCCGGGGCTGCGAAAATCGGGAATGCCCGATTCGGTGCTGATGCCGGCACCCGTCAGCGCTACAATTTGCTTTGCCTGTTGCAGCAGTTCCGCTGCATCAAGGAGTTGTTCCTGGAGGGTAAGCGTTGACATGTATAATGATTGTCCGAACTAGGTGAATAGCTATACTTGTCCCTGTACGGTATAAGTATAGCCTGTAAGCGAAGGAGCGTGCAAGGAACAACTTCGGAAGAAACCTGCATTTAATGCGATTAGTTTCCCATGGTATGGAAAACACTTCCTAATTTTTCCGCCCAGGCTACAAGCTGTTCATCAGCCATGAAGTCAGCAATGCATTGTAGGCCAAGCGGCAGACCATTTTCGGCCCTTCCAGCTGGCAGGGTGATTGTGGGTAAGCCCGCATATGACCAGGGTAGATTCATTGCCGGGTTACCCGTCGTATCTATACCTTCAGGTGCTGGACCCGGGGCGGCTGGTGCGACCCATAGATCTATAGCATTTTGCGACATAAGCACCTGGAGCTTGGCACGTACAAGTGCTCGAGCTGTGCGTGCGGTGGCTAATACTTCAGTGTCCACTTGCTGTCCTTCGCGAATCGCTGCTACAGTTCGTGGCCGGTAGAGCGTTTCGTACTCAGCAAACCAGCTGGCATGAACCTGCGCCATCTCCGCGAAAACCAACTGCCTATCGCGCTGATTAATCGTATCAATGTCGCTCATCGCCTTGATCCGCCTCACTGTATAGCCTGCCTGTTCCAGCATAGACAGCTGCTTTTCAAAAGCGGCCAGTCCTTCTGGAGAGGCCTGTGCAAGGTAGGGGCCATCTGGTACTCCTAAAACGGGTAAGGCATGCGTTTTTACAGTCAGCCAGCCTCTGCACAGCAAAGGGGCTACGAGGGCAATACCTGCAACATCCGCGGTAAAAAACCCGATGGTATCGAGCGACGGGGAACAGAACACCATGCCGTCGGTCGAAATACGGCCATAACTTGGTTTGAAGCCAACGACGCCACAAAAGGCCGCGGGACGAATAACAGAACCTACTGTCTGCGTTCCCAGGGCCAGGGGACAGAAACCAGCCGCTACGGCGGCAGCCGAACCACTGCTCGAGCCACCAGGAGTATGAGCAAGGTTGCATGGATTGCGCGTCGGCCCGGGTTCAAACCAGGCAAATTCAGTAGATACAGTCTTTCCAAGGATGATTGCGCCAGCGGTAAGCAATGCGCTCACACTGGCCGCTTCTGGCCCTGCAAACAAATGTGCTGGCAGTTGTGATCCTGCGTGAGTAGGGAAACCATCAACATTGAAGAGGTCTTTGACGCCGAAAGGTATGCCATACAATGTTGGTCGAGTAGAGGGATCGGGAAAACGTTCTTGTAATGCTTTTGCTTCACTAATCAGGCGAGCGCGCCGTCCTGCTTCAGGAAGGAGAGCATGAATGTGTGGTTCAAGAGTGTCGATGCGCTTACACGTGTCCTCAATAAAGGCGAGGAGATCAAGCTGATTTGAACGCAAAGCATGAGCAGTCGCTGAAAGTGGTACTGGCAAAAACAAGCACGTCATCCCCTTTCTCTTTATTACAGGATATAGTATCATACTCTCCACGACTTTAGAATTGGCTTAGTATCTCTATTGTTGACTTGCCTCTTTTCAAAATGAGTGAGTATGATCAAAGACGTTAGACTGGACCTCTAAAGCCATGCTGCAATAGTGAAGCAAGAGGCTACCTGAGGATCAATGTCTGTTGATAGGGTACTATTGGTGAGTAATATGCCTTCAAACGATGGTCCGGTGGGAACAACGAGACCTGATCATGAAGCGTCCTGGTTGGCTCCTGCAGAAAAGGGAGAGGGCAGCACTAACTCTGCTGATAATGAGCCGCTGTTCGAAAATCCCTTTTCCATTGAAGACTTGCAGGTCTTTGATGACGCGACCATGCAACGAATGCTTGGCTCTAGCGGTTTTGGTCTGACACTCGAAGACGTGGCCTGGAGCCTGCATGGCGCTTCTAAACCATTAGTGAGGCGTGTCAGTCATAATGTCTCTACTGAGCAGAGGGCGCACTTTCAGCAAGAGTTAAAGCGTGCATCGCGACCCGGTGAGGTGAAAGCTGCTCGCCAGCGTGTTCTTGATCGCCTTTTCTGGGAGTTGACGTACTGGAAAATGCCAAATTTGTACGAAGAGCTGACTGAGGGGGAGCAGCTCCATCCTGGTATTTTTCAGCGATTAGCACCCGATATACGGGGGAAAATAGTGCTTGACGCCGGCGCAGGGAGTGGGCGCGCTTCACTCGAGTGCTTGCGGAAAGGGGCAAAGCTGGTCTATGCGGTAGAACCTTCTCCCGGGTTACTGCATATTTTAGAGCAGAAGATAGGGAGCCAGCCCGCGTGCAGCCGCATCGTGCCATATCAAGGACGCTTCGACCATATTCCTTTAGGAGATGATAGTGTTGATCTGTCACTTTCCTGCTCCGCCTTTACTGCTGAGCCGGAACAGGGTGGAGAACCGGGCCTGGCAGAACTCAAACGTGTGACAAAAGCAGGAGGGAAAATAGTATTCATCTGGCCGCGGAGAGAGGACTATTCCTGGTTAGTGGCACATGGCTTTCACTATGTCTCATTGCCAATACACCAGGAGATGACGGTACATTTTCACTCCCTGCAGAGTGCCATCCGTTGTGCGCGTCTTTTTTATGCCCATAACAAAGCCGTTCTTCGCCACCTGTTGAAAACACGCAAACCAGAGGTTCCCTTCTCGGTGTTAGGTTTTAACCCACCGCGTGATTATTGTTGGATTACTGTGGATAAAGGACAAAATAGCCGTTTTGTCCCTGACTTGTGAAAGGAATTGAACGTATGACCACGAACGTACAATCGGCGGAGCAGAAAAGTTGGGCTGAAACTCCACCCAACAGCCCTCCCCTCAGGCATGCAATTGGCGAGATTGTTGAAAATCAAACATGGCTCGATAAGCTGGCTAATCCAATTCAGCAATGGCTGCTACGCTTTTTTGGCCAACCTGGCCAGCCTAACCGCAAAGTGAAAGATATGTTGAATGGTACGTGGCTTGGGCATCCTGTACACCCGGTGTTGACCGATATACCTATCGGGGCGTGGAGCGGGACGATGCTGCTCGACCTGGTCTCGCTCAATGATGATAGCAAGGGGTTGGCGAATGGAGCGGACCTCTCATTAGCGATCGGTTTGCTGGGCGCTACAGGTGCGGCCGTCACCGGTGTAACTGATTGGAGCGACCTGGATGGCACTGACCGGCGTGTTGGCTTCATGCATGGATTGCTCAACGGCAGCATAACGGTGATGTATCTTGTCTCTCTGATATTGAGGCGTACAGGGCAGCGACGTGCAGGTATTGCCTGGTCAACCGCGGGCTACCTGGCATCACTTTTCTCCGCCTATCTTGGTGGGGAGTTGGTTTTTGCCAAGGGTGTTGGCGTGAACCATGACGCATGGGAAGGCGGCTCGGATGACTTTGTGGTGGTTATGAACGCGCAGGACCTGGTGGAAGGGAAGCTCACGCGTGTTGATGCGTCGGGCATACCGGCTGTTTTGTTGAAGAAGGGTAAGTCAATCTACGCGATTGGCGCTATCTGTACGCACCTGGGTGGTCCCCTGGATGAAGGAGAGGTTCACGACGGCGTTGTACAATGCCCCTGGCATGGTTCATGCTTCCGCATGCAAGATGGAAGTGTCGTCAATGGACCGGCCGTCTATGCTGAGCCGGCCTTTGATGTGCGGGTGCGCGATGGAAAAATTGAACTGCGTCGCCTTGAGCATGCATAAGGTAGTCTTGAAAAAAAGATACTTCTCGTAGGAGCGCAATCCTTGCGCTCCTGATTTTTATGTTATATTACTGGCATAACTCTGCGATTGCGAAAGAAGCGAATGAGCATATATATTAGGAGAGCGCATAATGATCGACCTGGATGCACCTATCAAAGAAGTAACGGTCTATGCAGACCGCGCCCTTGTTACCCGCCAGGGGAGTATCAACCTGGAAGCGGGCGAGCACGAGCTACGAGTGAATAATCTTCCCCAGTTGTTGCGCGACTCGCTGCGGGCAGCCGGGCAGGGTCCTCAGGGAACAAGGATCCTCAATGTGGATATTGCCACGGCTTACTACAGCCGTCCGCCAGAAAGCGAACTAGAGACGCTCCAGCATGAATTGGAACTGCTGCAGCAGAATAAACAATTATTGGAGGCACGGCAGGGAGCGCTGAACGATCGCCGCAAGTGGCTTCGCGCGCTGGGTGAGCAATCCAGGGATTTCGCCAAGGGGCTGGCACAGGGCCAGATGAAACCACAAGATTGTGCCGACTTCTTTCGTTTCACTGCCGAACAGGCTTTGCAAGATGCTGAAGCTGCACAGAGCCTGGATGTACAAATGAAACAAGTTCAGGGGGAAATCGATGCGAAATTGCGCGAGCTGGCTCGCAAACAGGGGAGTAGCGACCCTGATCGCCTCGCAGCTCTTATAACGATTGAACTGGCACAGGCGGGAGAGTTTTCACTGGAACTCTCCTACCTGGTAATGGGAGCTTCCTGGCATCCACAATATGATGTGCGCGTGCAGAAGACGGACGAGCAGAAAGAGGGAGAGGTCGAACTGACCTATGTTGGCGTGGTGCAGCAATCTACTAGCGAGCGCTGGGAGAATGTTGGCCTTGCTCTCTCTACAGCTCGTCCCAGCCTGGCTGCTGTGCTACCCGAGTTGGAACCCTGGTACTTGAATGTATATACACCTCCCCCTGTGTTGCGTGCACCAGTGTACACCGCGAACGCGCAAGGCACTCCAAAAATGACTAGAGCTATGATTGCTGGCCAACCGCTTGCTGCGTCCGCAGAAATGGCCTTGCCGGAAGCGATGAATGAAATGGATGAGGAGGAGGCGCAGGCTTCGTATTCGGTGGCTGCTAACGTTGCTACTGCGGCTGTCGAGCAGACGGGAACGGCCCTCATATTCCGCGCGGGTCGTTCTGTGGATATTCCTTCAGATAACTCGCCGCACAAGACGACTATAGCGCATAATAACCTGCCCTGTATGTTCGATTATGTGAGCGCGCCTGTGCTGGATGAACACGTTCACCTGCGAGCGACCATCCATAATAGCACTGAAACTATGTTCCTGCGTGGAGACGCCAGTATCTTTCTGAGCGGTGAATACGTAGGCACGACCATGGTGGAGACTACTGCTCCTTCAGAAACATTCAAGGTGTTCCTGGGGATTGACGATGGAATCAAGGTGAAACGGGAGCTCATAGAGCGCAGCGTTGACAAAGGAAGCCTCTTGCAAGGAGGCATCCGCCGTACCACCTACGCTTACCGGCTAACGGTACATAACTATGCTCCTGCAGCTAGAAATGTTGTTATCCGTGATCACCTCCCTGTTTCTCAGCATGAACGCGTCAAGGTAAAGGTACTCAGCGTCCAACCTCCTGCGAAAGAGCGTAGCAAGCTCGAGTTGTTGACCTGGGAGTTTACTATGGCTCCTGATGCTGAACAACAGATCGAGTATCGTTTTACGGTGGAGCAACCGCAGGACGTAAGGCTCATTGGATTGAAATAACAAGAATGGTAGAACGCTTGTAATCGCTGAGCCTTTCCTGGAAATCATTGCATACAAACGAGAACCCCTTGTGATCGATGACATCGAACCTCAATTTGTGCTACACTGCTGATAGTGATGTACGTTTACAGATTGGCCATTGACGCCATACTCTACAAGAGGCAGGGTCACGCTGTTCGTTTTCAGCAAATATTGGAGCTGTATATTTTATGACAGAAACTGTTGACAAAGCAAAACACCATAGTACGGTTGGAAAAGCGACACGCCGCCAGGATGGTGCCGACAAAGTAAAGGGTCGCACGCGCTTCGCAGGGGATCTACCGTTAGCCGGTCTTTTGCATGCTCGGCTGGTCCGCAGTCCTTATGCACATGCCAGGATAGTCAATATCGATACTTCTGCCGCGTTAGCAGTACCAGGGGTCAAGGCTGTGTATACTGGAGAGACGCTCTGGATGGCGAAACGTGACAGCAGTTCGCGTTCACAGGCGCCACTCGCGCGACATGAAGTATTGTGGTGTGGACATCCCGTCGCAATCGTTCTTGCTGAGACGGAGGCCGCAGCTGAAGACGGTGCGGCTGCGGTGGATGTCGACTATGACCTTTTACCACCTGTGCTGGATCCAGTAGCGGCAATGAAGCCGGATTCCCCATTGGCACGGACGCGCAAGGAAGGCGAGGTATCTGAGATTGCTGGAGGAGGTGCTCATGCATCTGTCTCAAAAGACGAAGAGGAAGAGGCAGATGAAGATCTTTCGCAGAATGTCAGCGATAAAGCGCACTTCCGCGCAGGTAACATGGAAGAGGGATGGCACGAGGCCGAGGTAGTGGTGGAGCATACCTATAAAACCAGCTTTGTGCACCAATCGTATGTAGAACCCCAGTCAATTACTGTTGCTCCTGGCGCTCCTGGTCAACCGATGACTATCTGGGCCAGTTCACAGGGTATGTTCGCGGTACGCACGGATGTTTCCCAGGCTCTTGACGTGGCAGAACGGCAGATCCGTGTCGAATCTGTGCCGATCGGCGGGGCCTTTGGAGGGAAATTTGGCCTGATAGAGCCTTTAGCCGCTGCTGCTGCCTCTGCTGCACGCAGGCCGGTACGTCTTGTTTATACTCGCGAGGATGATCTGCTGGCCGGCAATCCAGCGCCCCAGTCGATCATTCGCTTAAAACTAGGGGCGAAGCGCGATGGTACATTGGTGGCGATGGAGGGAAAAGTCATTTTTGATTCAGGGGCTTACGCCGGTTCAGCTGTTTTCCTGGGTGGCTTAATTCTTGGCAGTACCTATCGCTGTCCTAACATTGACTTTCGTTGCTACGAAGTGCTGACCAACAAGGTCAGTGTTGGAGCCTATCGAGCTCCAGGTGCGCCACAGGCAACCTTCGCGCTGGAATCGGCAGTCGATGAATTGTGCCGGGGATCACAGATCGACCCGGTAGCCTTCCGCCAGAAGAATGGTCTGAAGGAGGGGGACCCGACGCTGGATCACCGTCAGTGGCCGCGTATTGGCCTGCTAGAGTGCCTGGAGAAAGTGCAAGAGCACCCGCTGTGGGCGAATCGCCAGCAACAGAAGACTGCCCTTGCAGACCTGGAGGGTTGGAAGATTGGCATTGGCCTGGCTGTGGGAGGCTGGCCAGGTGGCACTGAGCCGACAGCCGCCGCCTGCCGCCTGGAGGCCGATGGTTCGATTACGGTGATTGTTGGCACTGTAGATCTCACCGGTTCTGATACCTCGCTGTCACTCATCGCGGCTGAAGGGCTGGGGATGTCATCTGAGACGGTGAACGTCGTACATGATAATACCGATACCATGCCGTACAGTGGTGGTACCGGCGGGAGTAAGACGACCTATTCGATGGGGCCTGCCGTCCTTGCCGCCGCACAGGATGCCCGCAACCAGATATTGAGCATCGCCTCTGAAATGCTGGAGGCGGCAGTTGGAGACCTGGAGATCGAGGGAGACAAGGTTGTGGTGCGTGGAACGCCCACCAGGAACGTCGAACTGAGCCAAATCGCTGGCGAATCGATGCGTTTCGCCGGTCGGTACGCGCCGGTGTATGGACGTGGACGCGCTGCCGTCAGGCAGAGTTCGCCCATGTACGCGGCTCATCTAGCGAAGGTCGCAGTTGACCCGGATACGGGCGAGGTGCGCGTGCTTGATTATGTCGCTGTGCAGGATGTTGGTTTTGCCATTAATCCAGCGGAGGTAGAAGGGCAGATCACTGGTGGTGTCACACAGGGTCTTGGCTGGGCGCTTTTTGAAGGTCTTGTTTACGACGAGAACGGCCAGGCACTGACCGGGACCTGGATGGATTACGCCTTGCCCCATATCCAGGATGTGCCGAATATTACACCGGTTCTTGTGGAAATTCCCTCCTCGCTAGGACCATTTGGAGCGAAAGGTGTGGGTGAGCCGCCGGTCGTTCCGGTGGGTGCGGCGATAGCTAATGCCGTCTTTGACGCGGTAGGGGTTCGCATGACGAAGTTACCGATCACGTCGGAACGCTTATTCGAGGCAATACATTAAGACGGAGCGTCTTAAGCACGAGAGGAGGGGGGGCTGAACTGTGATAGAGTTGGCCCTCCTCTCGTGCTGCACTTGTCGCACTTGTCGCACTTGTCGCAGTTGCAACAGATGTAGCAGATGTGATCTTTTCATAGGAGGCAAGAGGCCTGTCCTCTAAGTTAGAGTAATTATCCTGGCAAATGTGATATACTTATGACAGGTTTTCCGCATCACTTCAACTTAATATCTTGTGCCCGTAGTTGTTGTTCTAAACACTAACGGCCACTGACTACGTCAAGGATAAACGGGTACGTCCGCGGGCGTAATCTCTGACCTTAGAAAGTGTGAATGTGATGATACCAAACGATTCCTCTTCTCAAATCGAGACCTCGACGAAGCATGAAACCGCGCCGCTTGAGCAGATCGACAACGATGTTACTCCCCCTATTGGCGTAACTCCACCTCAAATACTGGCGCAAGACGCAGCAGCGGGCAGGCGTGGCGCTGCCTGGCGTCTTTTGTACTGGATCATGGAGAACGATCCACGAGCTGTGGTGGCAGTTTCCTCGCTGGATGATGATCGCCTGGCACAGCACCTTCTGGAGTTTATTGCCACGGGTACATGGGCGGGGAAACCTTTCGTGGTCCCTCCGCCGCTGCGCTCTTCCCATGCCAGGAATCGCCTCAGAACGCTCTTTATGCCGGGAGCTGGTATTGACCCGGCGCGCACCGAACGTATCTTATTAAAGGCGATACATGATAAGCGTCCGTTGGTTCGCGAGACAGCCGCCTATACTCTCGGTATTTTTGGCAGCCCTGTTGCCACGTCTGAACTGAAAGAAGCGTTGCGCGATCCCGTGCAATCCGTCAGGTTGCAGGCAGCAAAGGCCCTGGGACGTGTTGGCGATCCAACGGCAGTGCCAGCGCTTATCGGTGCCCTTCGCGGCGCTGATGAGCAGATGGGCAGCCAGATTTTTAACTCCCTGGTGCGACTGGGCCAGCTGGCAGTTCCCGCGCTTGTGGAAGCGAGTAGCAGCAATTCAGCCTGGATACGCTGGCATTGCATGCGCGCGCTGGGTGGGATTAAAGACAACCGGGCGTTACCTGTGCTGGTCCGCGCGCTCAGCGATACCGATCACTCTGTTGCCTGGATGGGTGCCAAGGGGTTGATACACTTTGGCAAGAAAAGTATCGGGCCTGTGTTGCGGATACTCACTACGACAGAAATGACTCCCTGGTTGGTTGAGACGGCGTCGTTTGTTCTATCAAACCAATCCAACTACAATCCTAAATTGAAGCCCTATCTTGATCCTGTCGTTCAGCAAATGCGCAGCGTTGGCTTTCGTGTTGCTACTCCGCAGAGCGCGCAAAAAGCCCTTTCGCGCCTGATTGCTGATGGTTTGATAGAACCATAGTAAGTGTTGATGTTGTCCATGGTCTCTCTACGAGGGCCATGGACGACGCAGGGCGTTGTCTTACGTCGCTTTACGCGAATGCCCCACCATATTTCTACGAAGTTTCCTGTCCGATTCCCCATGCTTAAGGCTAAGCCTGCTGCCTGTCCCTAATCAATTTAGCTCTTCTTAAAGATACTTAAAGGCAAATAAGCCGACACGATCCAGTTGGGTGCATCCACAATTTCGCTGATCTTTAAATCTACCGCAGCGCCACACAGACAATAAGCTTGTTCGCGTGTCATGTGATACTCTGAGGACAGGTGATCGATCATATAGCGTATTGCCTGCTGGGAATCCTTGAAGAGATCAGGGCCGTGCGCAGTAGTGACGAAGTAGCCAGCCTCGTCGGCAATCGTAAGCTTTTTCCCCGACGGCGTAATGAAACGCAGTTCGGGGATGTTCGCCCCCTTCTGCAAGGTCAAGGTCAAGGTCACTGTCATCAGCGTTTCAATGCCTGTGCCATTGACCTCGCCGTCGCCTTGTGCAGAGTGGCAGTCGCCACAGGAGAAGAGTGCACCGGGCACCAGGACTGGAAAAAAAGCTTTTGAGCCAGGAGTCAGGTGGCGGATGTCAATATTGCCAGCATTTTCGCGGGGCGGGATAGTTGTAAAGCGTCCTGCCTCACGCGGCGCAACGCCCATCACCCCGCAGAATGGCTCATAGGGAATGTGTATGTCGGGTCTAAATTCGCAGGAGGTTTCACCCAGTTTGTAGTGGTGCAAATATGGCTCTGTAAATTCCTCACCTAGTAAGCCAAAGTTGGGAATGACCGCATTCCAGCCCCATCCCTTATGCTTGATGCTGATGATTTCGACTACCAGGGCATCGCCGGGTTCCGCGCCCTCCACATACACCGGGCCAGTGAGTGGATGAATGAAGGCGAAATCCAGCGTGCTAATCACTTCTGATGTCGAATGAGGTTGGATTTGTTGAGCTGAAGCTTCGAGCGTCTCGAAGACAACTGTATCACCAGGTTGGATGTGTACACGAGGTGGCAGGGTGTTGTCCCAAAAGGCATGAGGTTGAGTGTCGTCGAGGTGGTGTGTGGCCATGAGTTACTCCTTTCAATTCAAAGACACTGTTCAGTATTTTGTAATTGTATGCTGTTTTGTGCTTTAGATCAAATGAGTACTACTTCTTATACTATTGCCTTTCTGCCATGATGTCCCTTCATGTCTGTGGAGGAACCGCAGGCATCAGATGGTACTGCATTTTGAGGGCGAGAATGCGGATCACAGACTCATCAATGCGTTCCTTGGAGAGAGTTTCGTGCTGGATTGCTTGCTTGATCGCCTTAAAATCGGCCCTCAGTTCAGGTACGCCGGAGGCTCCAAGAATCATGTCGTCGCCAGCTTTGATCGCGAGCACTGCTGCCTCAGGGAAGCTCCAGGTCGGATAGATGCCCGCCATGAAGAGCGAATCTGTCAACACTACCCCATCATAGCCCAGTTGCTGGCGCAACACTTTCGTGATGAGCGTGTACGAGAGCTCAGCTGGCATCACCGGATCAATCGCTGGCATTAAGAGATCGGTTGTCATAATCATCCCTGGATGCAGAAAAGGATTTTTCGAATGGATAAAGGCTTTATAGGGAGCAAGTTCTACCGCGTTGATTTCTTCCTTGGAGCGAGTAATGATTGGAAGGGCGAAATGAGCATCCACCTGGGCAGCACCAAGACCAGGAAAGTGCTTGAGGCAAGCGATTTCTCCGGCTTTTTGCATGGCATTGAGGTAGGCACCAGCTAAGGTCGTCACTTGCTGGGTTGTACTGCCAAAGGTGCGCCATACCTGATCTGGCCCGTTAATCACGGCGACGTCCACGTCAGGGGCGATATCCGCGTTGAGCCCAAGAGCCAGCAAGTCATGAGCGGTCTTCGCGCCCTCATGGGTGGCCACATGAGCATCCCCAGTATCAGAAATTTCTGTTGCTCCCGGACGAGGGGGGTAAATATTGCTCAGGCGGTCAGTGGTTCCGCCCTCTTCATCGGTTGAGATAAGAAGAGGAAACGTCGCATGTTTTTGCATTTCGGCAATGTCATGGCGGGTCTGGTCAAAGGTCTCCATCTGCCACTGGTAGAGAATAACCCCACCAACATGGAACTGCTCAATGGTCTGTTCGAGGTCGGTGGAGTAGGTCGAATGGCTGTTTTGCACCATGAAGAGTTGCCCGATCTCCTCATCGAGGGTCATGCGCGAGACATACAGGCTTGCCAGTTGCTTGTAGGACATGCGTTTGACCAGGTGGTGGATCTCATCAAGCTGGAAGGAATTGAGCAGTTGCTGGACGAAAGGACCTCTGGTTACATTGAGATGGTTTCCAGATGGGGAGAGTGTTCCGCTTCCATCTCTTTCAAGCAGAAGAGAGACGATCAGCAGGGTCAGCATGAGAAGGAGGATCCCTTTGAGACGAAGTGAGCGAGATTGTGACATAAGCTTCAAGGTTATTGTCATACAAGCTCCTTAATATATGTTTTCACCTCTCATTGTACATGGTAATATAGCCCATATCAATTGGGCATATTACTAGCAGTTAATGAGTAGCTATGCATCACAAATTTGTAACCATTCTAATTATTTTAAAGTAATGCATAGATATTTTGTGTAATATGTGCTTTACTGTTGGGGGGAAATATTTCACTTTTCATCAGCGTTGGAAGCTACGACTCTTGTAGCTGAGCTGTTCATAACACTGAATCATATCGGTTTTTTCGATCAGATATAAAACTCATCAATCTTTGAAAGAGGCAGTATTATGGAGAAAAACCATTCCTGGTTCCCTAAAGAACAACAGGATGATGAGGTCGAGATGAAGGTTACTCATGATACGCGCACTCAACCTGACACGGGGATGCTCTCCGATGACGATTCTACTGAGGACCGCGATACAGGAGAATCGCAGGACGAAATGAAGATTGTACCTATTTCCACGAAAGATGCACAGGTGTTGCAAAGTCCTCTTTTACCTTTGACGGAGGAGAAAGAAGAAAAGACGGAGAATAGTCCAGTAGTACCTGTGCCCACAACCTTACCTCAAAGAACGGTTATGCCACGAAAGCGTGCAATTCTCATGGCTGTGTTTTTGCTGATCCTGGTCTTCAATGCGGCAAGGTTGAGTTCAGCCCAATTTATTGGAGCGGAGGGTTGGGCATCTGTATTGGGTAGCCACGTTAGTAGTGGTGATCCCAATCTCCTCAGGAATGTCGCTATTCAACTTCGTAAAAAGCTGACACCAGGTGTAACGGCACAGGCAACACCACACCTCACTCCTCAGGAGTACATTGATGCCCTCGTGCAAAATATGACGCTCGATCAGAAACTCGGCCAGATGATGATTGTCCAGTATGTTGGACCGGAATATGGACTGGCTATCAGTACGATGATCAGCCAGTATAATGTAGGCGCGGTAATCCTTTTTGGTGTAAATAACAATATCCAGGATAAGACGCAACTCAAAAGCTTGACCAGGCAAATGCAAAGCAATAGTAAGCCCATTCCTTTAGTAGTGGCAATTGACCAGGAAGGAGGAACGGTAGATCGCCTGGTTAACCTTGATGGTCCACGTCCATCCGAGGCAGAGATTGGTGCGACCAATGATCCGAACAAGGCAACGCAGCAAGGTAACCAGGACGCACAGGATCTCTCATCCTATGGTATTAACCTGAATCTGGCTCCGGTGGTCGATGTCACCAATGTCTTCAACCCCCAGCTCTACCTGCGTACCTTCGGTGACAATCCCGCGAAAGTAACGAAAATGGCTGGAGCATACCTGCGGGGTCTGCAACGGAACGGTAAAGTCCTGGGCGCGCTCAAGCATTTTCCAGGTCTGGGAGATGTCGGTGCGGACCCGCATAATAGCGTTCCTTACCTGTATCGCTCGAAGAGCGACTTAGAAGCTATTGACTGGGCACCATATCGTGTATTGATTCGGCAAGGTGATGTCCGGGCGGTCCTGGTAACACATGAAATTGTGACCACGATAGATGGCTCGAAGCCTTCCTCGCTTTCCTACAAAGTGATCACAGGCATTTTGCGCAATGAACTAGGATTTCAAGGTGTGGTTATAACGGATAGCTTGACCATGGAGGGCATTACAGCCTATTACCCAGAGGCACAAGCGGCAGCTTTGGCAATCGAGGCAGGATCTGATCTGCTGATGGGTGCTTTAACGCCGAACGATGTTGCCAATATGATCAGTGGTATTAAGCAAGCCATTAATACGGGAGAGATTGGCCTGCAACGCGTCGATGAATCAGTGCGTCGCATTCTCATGCTCAAGTACCAGATGGGCCTGATTCGTATTCCTACCATCTAAGGGTCTGCCATATTCGAGAGGAAAACCTGCCCAATTTTTGATTGTAACGGTCATTTGCAAAAGATGTCTTACAGTAAAGGAGGTAGCGATGCTTCATACAAGCGTGCCCCTGGTGCTACGCAGTTAGTTTGACTTTGAGCGAGTGGTAGGATAAAACAAAGTAATCACCTATTGGTGATACTTAAAATTTCCTAACACTTTATGCGGCCTACCTTTGTACTGTCATAACTTTGATTATTTACGCAGAATGGTGGAGGTGAACCTTGCCTTGCGCGCGAGAGGGAAATGCTCCGAGACCTGCTGACCGCATACGCGATATCTCCTCCTGGCAAGAGGGAGATATCCGTTCAATGAGTTCGCGACAAAAAAAACGCTACAATAGACGTAAGTCTGCTGTTAAAGCGTATTTTACGACGGATGCAAATCTTGATGAGATAGCATTCCGGCATCACCTTTCAGCAGCGATTCTTTTGAAGTTGGTTGAAAAGTGTTTAATGCAGCATGAGGATGGCATACTGTGGGGTTTTCGTGCTTTGCTCCCTGGTATAAAGGTTATCGATCACGCACCACGGCCTGCTCCAGAAGAGAGAGTAGACCCTGATAAAGAGGGAAGCGACGCAACGATTGAAGAACTGCCAGTGGCTGACGAAGCGGGAATGCCTGTGGAGGACGAGCAACCGACGAAAAGCATTGAAGAGGTTTCACTTAAAATAGAAGCTCATAAAGAGGTGGGTA
>MNIY01000167.1:9500-11115 GCA_001919995.1 Ktedonobacter sp. 13_1_20CM_4_53_11 | reverse complement strand
TAGACGACAGGTGCGAGTGTAACCGATACACAGTTCAATCAAAGTAGGGAAGCAACCATCATGGCAACGTCAGGAGCCACAAATCATCATACGCGCAACGGACAGCAACCTGAAGATCGCGGCGACTGGGATAATGACCTCGCTCAAATCCTGGCCGCTATCGAAGGTCCGCCCGCAGCTGGTCGACCTCGCCCTTCTCGTCCTGCAACACGTTCGGGTGGACCAGGCCCATCAACTGCCCAGGCTACACCGAGTGCGGTACCAGGAACAGGGGGAGGAGCGCCGACCCCTGGTGAGCAGCGTCTGCTCGACAACTGGTTGACCATCCAGGGCATTAACCTGGAACGCCATGCAGGCTCGCTACGCCCATTCACCAAAGATGAGTTCGGGACCGGGCCTGCGGCGCCGAGCGAGGCGCACATCAAGGCCGTCAACCGCTTTATTGATAGCCTGCGTGTCAAACTGGATGAAATGATGCGCTGGGTTGGAGCCGCTGCCAGCGCTGCGAAACGCGAACCAGGGAGTGAGCGCCTGCGCGTTCTCCTGGAGCGTAAAGAGGTTGCCAGTAACCGCGTGCTCTATGTCGAAGGCATCTGGGATTTCTACTTCGACCTCTTTGTCCAGCGTCTTTCAAGCTTTAGTGAGCGGCTGCTCTCGGTTGATCGGATCTGTGCCAACTGCTACGAAGACCTCTATGTTGGCATCGGTGCAGCACAACCAACGCCCAGCTTGTTGCCTTTCAGCTATGCCAATAGTGGTTTTTCGCCGGCAACCTACCGGCGTGGAGTGCCGCTACCAAGGCTGAGCTACAATAAAAATCTCTTTCCGCTGATTATGTTGCCGCAGCACCGCCTGGATAATGTCTGGGCTTTGTCCAGCGTTCTGCACGAGGTGTCACATAATCTGCAAGCAGACCTGGGCTTGTGGGATGAGATGCCCGGTCACATCTACAAGCGTTTGACTGAGGAAGGGCGTATCGCTCCCAGGGTAGCACGGGTGTGGGCGCGCTGGCATAAAGAAATGATGGCCGATATGTTCGCGCTCCTGCTGGGTGGTCCTGCCGCCGTCGAATCGCTGATGGACGTGGTTGGGCGCGCTCCGGCCAGTACGGTGAAGTTCAATCCAATGGGCGTTCACCCCACCCCCTACCTGCGCGTGCTGATCAGCCTGATTTTGCTGCATAGGATGGGCTTTGAGAAGATGGCTGCTGATTTACGACGTGTCTGGCTGCGCCTTTATCCACGTCTAACACCAGCAGACATTCCTCCGCCTATCATGGAAACGTTCCAGAGGGCAAGTGAACTGGTGGTGGATACTATGGCCTTCCAGCCCTACCGGCAGTTCGCCAACAAGAGCTTGGCCCAGGTGCTCAAGTTCGGCCCAAAGGAAATGACGATCATTGAGCAAGCCGGGCGACAATTGGCAGCCGGCCAGGAAATGGGTGCCGTACCGGCCCGTTTCATGATCGGCGCCGCCCGTTTCGCCCTTGATAATCGCCTGGCCTCGCCACAAGCGATTACCGACAATTTTTACCGCACATTAGGGAGGCGATGAGATATGACAGTTACAACAGGAGTTGATGTAAAAGGGAGTCTCGATCTGCTGAAGAAGGCGC
>MNIY01000167.1:0-9491 GCA_001919995.1 Ktedonobacter sp. 13_1_20CM_4_53_11 | reverse complement strand
ATCACTTGAACAAGCTGTGAGAATGTACCTGGACGAAGTGAGCTTCATACAAATCGCTGATAATAAACTTGAAGCACGAATATCCAGGGCACCAGCAACCGCTGAAGGCCTGAGTGCAGCCATAAAACAGGCAGAAGCCTACCACGTGGTAACATTTGAAGCCTTTGCAGTCTTACAGGAAATAACTGCTAACAAGATATTCAAATTTCCCGCTGACGTGAAGGCCGATTTGCAGGCGAAATTCTCCACCGCTCGGACCGCACGTTATGGCAGTTCAGGGACAGGTGCAGGAGACAATGGCAAAACCCAGAGCGTGAGCACAATACCAGATGGTTTAGTCCCATTGATTAACTGGTTGCAAAGCCAACAAGGTGCAGTCTCATCCGCCAATGAGCCAGAAGGGACTGATCTCCTGTTCGGCAATACGTTCGAGGATGATAATGAGTTTCTCGTGTTGTTGAAAGGTCAGGGGAATCAGGCAGCGTATGAACAGACGCGGAAACTCTTTAAGAACAAACGTTTCGCTTTGACGGACCGTCAAATCATTAAACTGACACAAAGTTGGGGTCAGGTGATTAATGACCTGATCAAGGATTCCAGCAAAGCCGAAGCAGATTTAATCTTGATTCATAGCCTGCTGGAAACCCTCTACGACCGACTCGAAAGCAATGTCCGACGGGTTAGCGAAGATATTCTGGTTGATCTTGAGTCACCTAACATCTAGTCGAGAGGATAGTCACTATGGCGAAGACAGATCTAAATATACTCCAGCTTCGTGCAAAGCATTTCAAAGCATTGCGTTCAGGGCTGATGTTTAAACTCTTTTCGAACCAGTCTGTAGCAAACCAGGATCAGAACACGCAAATTCTGAACGATATCGCGAACAGCTTTAGCCGTTACGCGGCTAATCAACAGACTGCTTTTGACAGCGGGGCAGCTCGTTCGAGCAGCAGCAATGATGCTACCTCGATGGAACGGCAGGTACAACGAGCGCTTACTCAGGTACTTGGACGATCACCGGGGCGCGGTGCGAACAGTTTTATGAGTGCTCTCAATGGCGCATTTCCAGCCCAGGCTACCTCTGATGGGCAGCAAGTAGCTTTTACTCCATCACGCAGCGTTGTATCGCTGTACCAGCCGGGAGGCTCCGCGAATGGAACCTATCCAATGATGGGCAATAGTACCATTGCAGGGGATGGCTATGCAGGAACCATTTCAGCCAGGCAGGCGAATCTCTATCGACAAGCCAGTATTATCGCGTCGGATGCTCAGCGTGTCTTAAATGGTTTAACCCCTTTTGTGCCAGAGGCGGAAAATGACCAGGTGGAAGCACTACGGGCTTTGGTCCGTTCAGAGATAAATGCTCTGGTGGACGAGTTTGGTCGAGTGGATGAACCCCGCAAGGATAGGGTACTTGCCTACTTCTCCGCATTGAAATTGCACATAAAAGGCTTTGGCAGCCGGGCTTTTCTTGATAATCCGTCACTGGCTTCTACAGTTGATGATGAGACCCAGACAGCTGGCTTCGAGTTGCTCAAAAGTTACGAGCGTACTCTGCGCCAGACCTGGGATACCTTCTTCAACACTGACACGTTGTCACCTAAATCCTTTTCATTGAGTGAACGAGTGGAGCGTGCTAACATCTTGTTGCCGATTGTTGCCCAGGTGAACAACGACTTCGAGGCTGCCATGGATTCGGTAGGTTTCACAGAAAGCGAACGGCGCTCTATGGCTGCTCGATTCGATACCCTGGCTGGTTTCGGATTAGTACCACAGGGTATTGATACACAACTGCCGGCTATCAGTGTCTATGACCTCAATGATTGGGTCGACCGTTTTGCCAGCCTCGAAGGTCCCAGTATCCTGTCCGACTCCGGTCAGTATGGGCTGGACTTCGTGACCGATCAGGCGGACAAGCTCTTCTGGGTCCTTGCTCCAGTGATTTCTATTCTTGAAGCGGACGAGTCTGCTAATGTTTTAGGTAACACTATGTTGGAGCAAGTTTTATCGAACGAGCGCGTGCGCTTCGCCATCAATAACCTGTTAAGTCAACTAAATGCCCTGGCCGATTTGTCCGTACCGGGCGGCGGTGAAAACCTGCTGTCTCTCACGGCATAATCATAGCATGCTTGCTTTGTACGAACTTACACTTGTAATAGATAGACGATGGGAGGCAATCGATGCCCAATAAATCAGATTACGATCAGCGTAACGACCGCGTTGCGGCCCTGCTTCAGAACAGTATTGAAGCACTGGGGCCGGATCTGGTCGCAAATCCGCAACTGGCCGAAGTGCTTAATCGGATGGTCGATGACCAGGTACGACAGTACGATGCCTCTCAGAATGGCAAAAATCAGGCATCCGATGGCGGTTTGGCCGACCTGATAGGACTGGGGAAGGATGCTCCAGCCGATCTTGGTCAAACTCAGGTTTCACCAGGGGTTGTCGACTACGATGATACCGTCATCAGCGAGCGAATCCTGGCAACGGCGGATTTATACTACATTTACATGCACGAGCGACTCGGTGTGTTTCGTGTGATGGGCAAGCTTCAGGAGCTTTTCAAGGCTGGAACGCTGCGCATCTCGAGCGGTGAGGGCGCGTATGGCCTCTATCGCTTCGATAAGCACGGCATTTTGCGCTACCATATGCGTGACCGCCTCAGGGCGTACAAGCGCGTCTTTGGCTATACCCGCTCTGACCCGGGACCTGGGGCGCGTTCCAATCCAGAGTTTCATGGTCTCTTCCAGCACTTTATCGCCGAAACAGCCAAATACTGGCGCGATAAACGCATCAGCGAGGTGATTCGTGAGCGGGCAACCGACCCGACCTTTGGCTCAATTGCCATTGTGCGCCGGGCAGGTCTCGATCTACGCAACAACATGAAAAACTCGTCTTACGGCTACATCAATGTCTTGCGCATCGAAACCAGCCAGGCCCTGGCGGAGTGCTTCAAAGTTCTGGAATCGCCGGATGTCAAGGCCCAGTTTGGCGCGCAAAACGCCTGGGACGTCATAGAATTGGTGCTCTGGCAGTACTTCCACGAGGCTACCTATGCCAGCACTATGAACCGCATGGCCGTCACCGGGCGCGACATCATCCGCTGGTTGGCCGAGCCATTCGTCTTGAGAACCAATCGCACGGATTTCGAAACCTTGCTCTACCGCATCGCCGAACCTGCTGAAGAGTGGATCTCCAGTGAAGAGGGTCTGCGCCTGTCGCGGCCAACTCCACCACCGCGCGGTGTATACATGCCGGGTCCTCCTCCTTCAGGACCACGCCCGCCCTCTGGCGCACGTCGCGACCCGGTATTCAGTCGCTCGACGGGCTTGATGCCCGCCCCGCCAATTATGGGGTAGCATAAATGGAGCGTTGGGGCCTGGCGATGATCATTCATCACCAGGCTCCCGCACTATGTTGAGGTTATGGGAGGAATCTAGCTATGAATATGCACAGCCCATCACTGTTTGAGGCTGCTCTTGCTCATGTTGTGACTGAGCATACAAATACATGCATCTGTCCAGAATGCCAAAGCGTTGACGCTCAAGCATTTAAGCGTAGAAGGGGTGAGAGTGAATGGGAAACGGCTGGAAGAGGTAGACCTCGCGGGATTGGTCCATATCCCAGGGTGAACACCCCCTT
Source organism: Ktedonobacter sp. 13_1_20CM_4_53_11 (assembly GCA_001919995.1). The sequence continues at coordinate 5,849 of MNIY01000167.1, read as the reverse complement.
GCCGAGGTCTGGTCCAGGCTTTATCAGTTCTGCTCCGACAAGTAGTCAGTTTGGGCTACCTGAAACGATTCAAGCTCTTCAGTCCATCGGAGCAGCCTGGCAACGTGCTCATCCTAATGGCCCGGTTATGAATATTAGGGACATCAGCTTCCAAGGTGGAGGCCCGATGCCGGGACACAAATCTCATCGTCTAGGTGTTGATATGGATATTCGTCCTATGCGCAATGATGGAAAGCAAGGGCCGATCACCTTCCGCTCTCCAACCTATTCTCGGGCTCTGACTCAGGAATTAGTGCGTTTCATTCGCGCAAATGGTATTCTGCGGGTGCAATACATTTTCTTCAATGACCCCGCTATCCAGGATGTTCAACCCTGGCCTAATCACGACGATCATCTCCATGTGCGTTTCTTTCCACCAAGAGGAACTTCTCCTGCGCCTACACCATCTCCGTCTACTCGACGTCCAGTACTGCGTCGCGGTTCGCGTGGTGGTGCCGTGGGTGATTTGCAGGCGAGGCTCAACATGTGGCTGATGGCACAAGGTGCTCAATCTGGCCTGGGACAGTTAGCCGTCGATGGCGTGTTCGGCTCTCGCACTCAAGATGTTGTACGGGCGTATCAGCAAGCACAGGGTCTCAGAGTGGATGGAGTCGTGGGCTCACAAACCTGGGCGCGGTTGCTTCAATCACGTCCATCACCGCTTCCTCGGCCACCACAACCGACTCCTCAGCCGCCGTTGCCACCATCACCATCGGCAGTTCCTGCCCTGATCGAGCCGCCTCTTCACCAACTCCCCGAGGCAACGCTTTTCGTCGATATTCGTTTGGGTTCAGAGGGGCGTGCTCGTCCAATGACGGGCATCTTCATCCCAGAGAATTATCATACCATGCCGAGCGTTGATCTGATTCTCTATCTGCATGGTTTTAAAACTCCCAAAATTCGAGCAACTCCAGCTAACCCACATCCCCAACAGCCGCCAGACCCCGGATGGTCGATTAATTGGTATTGGCATCAACCCATACGAGCATTTCGTGAAGGTGTGAACAATGGTCAGAAAAATGTTATTCTTGTTGCTCCAACCCTTGGGCAATTCTCTGCCAGTGGAGCTTTGACACAAGCTGGTGGGTTTGATCGCTATAACGATCAGGTAATGGCTGCACTCACTACGTATGGCCCGTACATAGGACAGTCACCAACCGTTGGCAATATCATACTTGCAAGCCACTCTGGTGGCGGATATCCTATGAGAGTATTGGCCCTGTCAAATCAGCGTTATACCCCGCTTATTCGTGAATGTTGGGGCTTCGACTGCACATATAACACTGGTGATGATACAGAGTGGGCACAGTGGGCAAGGCGGAATCCGGGCGCAAGGCTGTACATATACTATATCAGAAAAAGTGGAACAGCACGGCTTGCAGAGTCACTACAACGAGAGGGTGTGTCAAATCTGACTGTTGTAGCATTGCCATTGCCACGACAAAGCATTGTACATGACCAGGTACCGATCACCTATTGGCTACCTCGTATTCAAGGAGCCTCGTTCCTACTCGCAAGATAAAAAGGATAAAGCGGTTCACAAGTTGTAGCGAAAGGGAGAATACATAATGAATACACGAACATCATGGCTTTTTGAAGCGCCTCTTACTTACGAGGTACCAGGAGGACAACTCAGTCCTCCACGGCAACAACTTGTCAGGCTTGGCCAGCCCATTGATGCTTCTACAGGGCCCAATCTCTTAAATGATGCCCAGGTGGCTCATGCTGTACAACAAAATAGACGCTTTGAAAGCACTGTGTGGCGCGGCTATTACGATCCCATCAGCATTTATTACTTACGCTTCCGATTGTTTACTCCAGGTGAGTCTGAATTCGCACAAGCTGTAGCTCGCTGGCAGAGTGCCGTTGGCTTAAATGTAGATGGGATTATTGGCCCACGCACCTGGAAGGTGATGCGCCCCCGTGGTGAGCCGCGAAGTTTCACAAATCCCGATGACATAGCTCGGCCGGGTAACTTTGCCCAGGTTCTTGCTACCTTTGGCGATCCAAGACCCAATCCCACTGCATGGGCAAAAACGAATATTGTTCCTGCAGGAGCGCCACGTGGTTTTCATTTTCGACTCTATAGCGGAGGCATGAGTCCTACTGTACAGGTTCATCGACTAATACGCCCCCAATTCGAGAGGCTGTTCCAGTCAGTTGCCGCGGAAGGGTTGTGGGATGCTATTCAACCAGTGAGTGGGCCATTTGTCTTTCGCAATATTGCCGGTTCCACCCATCTGTCTATGCACGCCTTTGGGCTGGCCATCGACATTAACCCCGATGTGTTTGCGCAGAGGCAGAATCGTGTCTTTCCTGATCCCTTTGTCGTCGAAATCTTTCAAGACCACGGTTTCCACTGGGGTATCTTTTTCCCCACCCCTGATCCTATGCATTTCCAGTTTGCTACAGGGACGTAAGGAGCAGGAAAGCCTTGCTTGGAATCGTACATACGACAACCTTGCCGCTGCAATACAGCCATCAGCCAATCAATCGCGAGCGTTGGCTAAGAGAACTTGCAGAGCTACTCGCCTTCCCCACTATCTCTGCCCAGACCCAACATCGTCGCGACATCGAAGCTTCGGCTCTCTGGCTGAAAGAACATCTCACACGGCTTGGTTTGCGACACGCGCAGATCCTACCGGGCCCCAACGGTGGGCATCCCAGCGTCTATGCCGACTGGCTGCTGGCACCCGGCCAACCGACGCTGCTGTTCTATGGGCACTATGATGTGCAGCCTGTTGACCCCCTGCGCGACTGGCGTACTCCCCCTTTTCAGGCTACCCACGTTGGACAGAATCTCTTCGCTCGTGGCGCCAGTGACGACAAAGGCCAGTTTCTCATCCATCTGAAGGCCATCGAAAGCTATCTCAAAACAGTGGGGTCGCTGCCCATCAATGTCAAAGTCTGGTTAGAGGGTGAGGAAGAGATCAACAGCCCCAACCTTCCTGCATTGCTAGATCGGGAGGAAGCTCGCCTACGAGCCGACGCTGTCCTGATATCAGATACTGAAATGCTGGGTCAGGGACGCCCATCTATCATCTATGGCCTGCGCGGCAACTTGAACTTTGAACTTGAGGTGGGCGGCCCGCGTCACGACCTTCATTCAGGTCGCTATGGTGGCGCAGTACATAACCCCTTGCAGGCCCTCTGCGAAATGATCGCCGGATTGCACAACCATGCTGGCCGCGTCACGATACCAGGCTTCTATGATCGCGTGCGAGAAGTGGCTCATGCTCTACGCCAGGAGCTCCGCTGCGCAGGTCCAACCGATGAAGACATTTTGACTGATCTCGATCTACCCCAGGGTTGGGGCGAGGAGGGCTATAGCCTGTTTGAGCGCATGATTATCAGACCTGCTTTAACTGTCAACGGTATATTTGGTGGTTATGTCGGACCGGGTAATAAGTCGGTTATCCCAAAAAAGGCAGTAGCGCGGCTCAGTATGCGCCTCGTGCCTGACCAGAACCCTGAGGAAATAGCGCATCTTTTGCGCCGCCATTTTACTACGGTCAAGCCTCCGGCTGTTACCACCAGGCTCAAAATCACGGGCGGCTCTCCTCCCGTGATCATCTCGCGCCGCCACCCGGCTCTCACTGCGGCCAGTCGCGCTATCTACCACACCTGGGGAGTACCTCCCGTCTTCACACGCAGCGGCGGCAGCATTCCCTTTGTGCCTTATCTACAGCAGTACTTTGGTGTGCCCATTATTTTGCTTGGCTTTGGGCTGCCCGACGACGATATACACGCCCCCAACGAAAAGATCAGCCTGCCAAACTTCTTTCGCGGTATCGAGACCATTATTCGCTTTTTGCAGGAGTACCGGCTATGATCATAGATTGCCACTGCCACGCGGGCAAGGGGGACGGATTCCGCGGCCCATGGGATACCGAGGCGCGTATAGAGCCACATCTCAGGCGGGCGCGTGCAGCAGGTATCGCTAAAACCATCGTTTTCCCCGTCTTCAATAGCGATTATGCCAGCGCTAATGCTCGCTTAGCGAAGATCGTGCGCCGCTATCCCAACGAACTGATCGGCTTTGCCTCGATCGATCCTGCCCGTGACGCCGGTCGCGTCGAGACGATGGTGCGTCGCGCCGTTGAAGAGTACGGCTTTCGCGGCCTGAAAATCCATGGCCTGGACTCATTCCCTAAGCGCGAGGCCTGTGAGGTTGCCAGGCGCTACAACTTGCCTATTCTTTTAGATGTGGTGCGGCGGCTGGTCGCGGTAGAAATGCTGGCTCCGCAATACCCGGACCTGAACTTCATTATTCCCCACCTGGGTGGTTTCGCCGACGACTGGATGACCCACATGCACCTCATTGACCAGCTCTGCCGTTTCCCCAATGTTTACGCCGACACCAGTGGCGTGCGCTACTGGGATTGCCTGGTACAGGCCGTCAAACGTGCGGGTCCACACAAAATACTCTTTGGCTCCGATGGCCCTCTCCTTCATCCCGGAGTCGAACTCTATAAAATAAAAATGCTGGGCCTCCCCCGGCGCCAGGAGGACCTCATCACCGGAGGGAATATCGTTCGCCTCCTGAGCAAACGTAGAGACTCGATTGATCGCTTTCCACGTGAGGAAGGGCTTTCACGGGTAGGTATTGTGTGACGGCGCCTCGGAAGCGGCTTCGTATCTGTAGAGGCGGGGGAAGGGTTGTGCGGGGTGGGGACGCTTGCGTCGCCCTGGAGGAAGGGAATATGTTCACTGAACCAGGACGAGGGCGACGCACAACACAAGGCGTCCCCACTCCCCATCCACACCACTCCCGCCCCTACGGTACCTCCGTTCCTTTCTCGCTTCTTCTGCCCGATTTCCTTCAGGTTGATGTCTCCAGGGCGACCCTGGTGGAGAGTCTCTACCTTATACTCCTTCTCTGCCTGTCAATTTCATATAGCATGATTGAGGTTGCGCAGGCCACGTTCAGAGAAGAGGCAGAACCATAGATGGGTATGTTAACGTTAATATCGCAGAGTTCCTGGTAACTTGCGCTGAGGCCCCACGTCTCGTTGCCAACGAGTAATATCGTAGGGGCAGTGAAATCATGGGTTGAGATTTCATTTTCGGATTTCTCGCTACTTCCGACGATCTGGACAGCGCCAAGCCTGGCTCGGATCATTTCAAACCACGGCAACAGCTCTTTATGTGAAGGCATTCTGACGACTGGCAAAGCAAATAAAGATCCTGTGGTGGCGCTGATCGTCTCGGGGTCATACAGGTCGACGGCATGACCTGTAATGATCATACCGTCGACCTTCAAGGCATCACACGAACGAATGATTGTCCCAAGGTTTCCAGGGCTGGCGGGTCTATCAAAGATCACGACAAGCAAATTTTCGTCAATGGGAATACGAGAGAGGCTGTCTTCAGGCATGGCAACCAGGGCCAGGAGCTCGGATGCTTCTGCCTTGTTACTCAGCTTTTCCAGCAGCGGGAGAGGCACTTCGAAATGGGTTTTTGCCGGTGTGTGCGCGAGAATATTTTTAGCCCAATCTGACAACCCCTTTTCTCTTGCGTAGACAAATGCATTGATGGTCCAATTGTGCTTGATAGCCTGGTTGATTGGGCGAACTCCCTCGATAAAAAACTCTTGCTGCCTCTGTCGCTTTTCTCGTTTCCTACGCAGCGTTTCAATATACTGGAAATCATTGTTTTCCGAGTAAATTTTGGCGACTTTCGGCTTCATCTTCGCTGAATCTCCATATATAACTACGCGTGAAGACTTTTTGTTGGTAGCCGCTGGAATGCCAGGAGTGGCCCACTATGATTTTTGGGCATATGCCCGCGGATGTGCGTGCCGTTTGCCT
>MNIY01000176.1 GCA_001919995.1 Ktedonobacter sp. 13_1_20CM_4_53_11 | reverse complement strand
GTTACAACGAAGACTTTTTTTAATTCACCGCACAAAGTATACCTCGGATCTGTCTTGTTGTCAAGTATTTATATTATCTCAACCATTATTTATATGAAATAAACAATTATTTTGCTATGATATTACTTAAAATATTCATATGAAACAAAATATATTTTTCTTTAGAGATGCAGCTTTGCGAGCATATCAAGGTGTGATGACCTTGCCCCGTTTTTGTGGAGACAGAAAACACAAGTCAGATGGGATCAGGGTCGCGAAAGCTGAACCACTTTCTGCCAGTTTTAGCACGACAAGCGCTCGAAAAAGAGACAGCTTTGCTAGTATTCTTAATGAAGGCTGTACGCGACCAAAACGATGGTTGCCGTGCCGCCAAAATGGCGATGTCGCGCACATTTACCAGATACTGCCCTGCGCGAAGGCATCTTTGCTCATCCAATACTGGCGCAATTGCGCAGCAACCTGTTCTTGAAGTTCAACCTGGAAAGATGGTGTACCGCGTCTGCTCGTGCGTAAGCGAGACAGAAGAAGGGAGATAGGCATGCAGAAGCATTCTTGGTGGCGAAGACTCCACTGGCCCGAATACGGCTCAGAACTGTTGGGAACCGCGTTTCTCGTCTTCATCGCGTTAAGCGCAGTCACCTTCAATTTTGGCTCAGGTTCACCGCTGGCAATCGTGCTTCCCAATAGCAGCGTGCGCCGGCTGATTACGGGACTGATGCTCGCGGGCAGCGGACCGCTCATGGCCATCTCGCCTCTTGGCAAGCTGAGTGGTGCCCATATCAACCCCGCTGTCTCGCTGGCGTTCTGGCTGCAAGGAAAGATGCATCAGCACGATCTTGTCGGCTATCTGGCGAGCCAATTTCTCGGTGCGGCGCTCGGTGCGGGATTGGCCGTGCTCATCTGGAGGCAGCTGGCGGCAAGTATTCATAATGGCGTCACCGCCCCAGGGGTCGGATATCCCATCTGGAGCGTTTTTCTCATCGAGATGGGATGCACCTGCCTGCTAGTTCTGGCTATTTTTCTCTTCGTCAGCAGCCATCGCCTGATGCACTGGACCCCTTTGATGACCTGGTTTCTGGTGGCGCTCATCTACTGGCAGGCTGCGCCCATCTCTGGCTCCAGCCTGAATCCAGCTCGCAGCTTTGGCCCCGCACTGGTCTCCTGGTTCTGGCGCGATCAGTGGGTGTATTATCTTGCTTCTCCCATCGGGGCGCTGCTTGCCGTCTTCCTCTTTCGATCGCTGAGCCTGGTGGGCATAAACGATGTGCTGACCGCCAAGATGTTCCACGCTCCGCGCTATCGGTGCATCTTCAAGAATGTCAAAGCACCGCAATTGAATACAGATCAGGATGGTAAATTGATCGAACCTTGACAAAGGTATTGTCAACGTAAAAAATTCTCTTGATGAGTTTTTCCACTGATCTCTTATTTCGGCCTATTTGGCCTGCTGATGATTTTTACAACGTTAGCAATGATGCATCCAGATTTAGTCAGGGTTTGTCCTCAGCAACTCTACCTCTTTGACCAGCCTGGCGAGGTTGGTCCCCAGCCCTTTCAATCCTGGTGGCATACTCCTTAACGTTGTATTTTTCGTGTACGGGCCAAATAGGCCGACAGGGAAACTCATGTTTCATATTATTGGGGCGATGGCGGAGTTTGAGCGGGATGTGAGAAGTCGAGCGGACCCAGGCAGGTTTAGATGCAGCACGCGGCAGGCGCGGCGGCAGACCAAAGGTGACCCAGAAACTAGAACCACGAAACCTGGCACGCGCCAAAGAACTCCATGCTGCCAAGAACAACCCGATTGCCGTAATCATGCAGATGACTGGTTTCAGAAGCAGAAATACCTTTTATAAATATGTCGTGAATGGAGACAGGGTCAACGCTTAGCGGGGAGCTTCTGGCGCAACATCAGCCCCACAGATCCTTAGCGGGGATTTTGGGGGGTAAAAATGTCGGGACCCCTAGACCTGGCGCGGCGGCTGGAAAATGTCACCCCTCATATGCTTCGCCACAGTCTGGCCCGGCGGATGCTGGAACGTGGGGCACAGTTGCCGGAAGTCCAACGGGTATTGGGGCATAGTCGGATCTCGACCACTGGAATCTACCTGACTCCCAGCGAGGAAGATGTACGCCTGGCCATTGGACGGGCTGGAGTTTGACAAAAGCACAATGTAGACCTAGACAATCGAGTCCATCATCGATCAACTCAAAAATATTTGAAAGACTCGAACGTTCCCGCCATTGCAGCCCGATCAACTTCCTGGTCAACTTCATCGCGGGTCTCATTGCTTACTGCCATCAGCCCAAGAAACAGTCCCTCGGGCTCCAATCCATCGCGCTCTAGCAGGCTTGGCTTATCCCGAACTCACCTTCATTACAGCGCGATTCCTTGACAAAACAAGAGAGAGTGCTTACACTTGTACAGTAAACAAAAACAAGAGTGATTTTTAGCACATGTGCGGTTTTCCTCAAGTGCGTCCCTCGTAGCAGTTTCAGCACTCTCTCCTGTGCTTTGTTGTCCCAGCTTGTCTCGGCACGAGCGACAGAGTGGAAGAGAGGTGCGCTTCCGCTTGTGCCTGTTTGACGGTCATCATGTTCGATGCGCAACGAAGTAGGTGGCGCGGCTTGGTCGCCAGATGGCGAACCTGCAGACGCGTTGCTTTTTCTCGAATATCATTTCGTCCGATTGGCTGAGTCCGTCTGAGCAGCGGCATCATTGTTCTCACATCACGTTACGCAAAGAAGAGAGAACCACCGTTGGGGTGGCTCTGGCGCACCAGCAACAACACCAACGACCAACAGGAACATGTCGGTGAGAACGTGTGCCTGTTCTCTGCGCTCAACAGTCATCATGCAGCGAACAGTCTTCGTAGAAAGGCGAATAGGATGATGAGGTAGAGGCCTTTGTGTTCACCTTCGGCTGATCCACAGCCGAGGCTATTCACCTGATCACCGCACTCTGGCGGTGGACTGGATTCATCTCGAAGTCGAGAGGAAAGTAAGAAATGAAAGCGATCCGTATCCATGGCCGTGGCGGTCCAGATCACCTCGTGTATGAAGACGCACCACAACCACATCCTGGCCCAGGGGAGGTACTGGTGCGCATCCACGCGACAGGGGTCATCGCCACTGAACTGCAGTGGGACGAGACCTACCAGACCGCGACAGGCAGCCCGCGCACCCTGCCGATCCCCGGACGTGATCTCTCTGGAGTGGTCGAAGAGATTGGTCAAGGTGTCACGACGTTCGCCCCTGGCGCAGAGGTCTATGCCATGCTCGGCTACGGCCGCGATGGGGCCGAGGCGGACTACACCATTGCCCTCCCCGATGAGCTTGCTCCCAAACCACATGCGCTCGACCATGTGCAGGCCGCCGCGGTTCCGCTCTCAGCGCTGACGGCCTGGCTGGCCCTCTTCGAACACGCGCGCCTTGAGGCGGGACAAACCGCCTTAATCCATGGAGGGGCGGGAGGCGTGGGCGTTTTTGCCGTACAACTGGCCCGCTGGGCGGGCGCACAGGTCATCGCGACCGCCTCAGCGCGCAATCGCGACTTCCTGCACGAGTTGGGAGCGAGCGTGGTCATCGACTATAGCGCCGAGCGTTTTGAGGAAGTGGTTCACCACATCGATGTTGTCTTTGATCTGGTTGGCGGCGAGACTCTGGCGCGCTCCTGGCAGGTGCTCAAACCCGGCGGAGTGCTAGTCTCCGTCGTCAGCCCACAACCCCCTGCCGATGTGACAAAAGGGCACGACGCGCGCTTCGCCTGGTTTATCGTCGAACCCAACCGGGAGCTCCTGATCCAGATTGGCGCATTGATTGACGCGGGACAGCTGCGACCGATCATCGACGCGGTGTTCCCCCTTTCCCAGGCACGTCAGGCCTATGAGCAGGGAACGAAAGGGCACATGCGGGGCAAGATTGTCCTGCGCGTGGCGGACTAAGGCTCCACGCTCTTGAAATCACGACCGCTTCTTCACATCGGTTCAGGCACTTTTTCGTGCGATGCCTGAATAGAGGAGGTTTCAGACAATGAGAAGAGAAGATCAGCGCGGCGGAAATGGCTCGGTTCCTGGTACGCGCCGCAAGGCAGTCCCTATTGCTATGGCGACGGGACCTGCCGAATACACCGCCGGGCAACAAGAGCTACCGGTGAGACTGATGGTAAATGCCCTGGAATGTGAGCGGGTTTTGCCCTCAAACGCTAGCATTTGCCCCGAATGTTGAGCACTGGGACACGCGTTCCGTAGAGAAACCGCTCCCCATCTGGCTTCTTCCATCGACGGCTTGTAAATTGGAGGGGGGAAAGAGAGGCTCGCGTTAGCTCTCTTCAAGAACATGTCTGATCAGGTCAAGTAAGGTGTCCATCTCGCACGGTTTCTCAAGGAAGATCAGATCAGCACGTGCTCGCACCTCTTTGGGGAAGTGCGGCACTCATGAGAATGACTGGTGTCTGTCCCATCCCCTTGCTCTCTCAGAGCCTGTCCAGGCACTCCAGGCCATCCATGTCGGGCAGCAGATAATCGAGCAAGATGAGCTGGGAGATGAGCGTCCGCACCATTTTGAGGGCCGCAAACCCATCAGAGACATGGAGCACCTGGTAGGGGGAGGACCAGGACACGTAGACGTGGTCTATTGTAAATTTGCTCGCTTCATGGGAGGAATTTCGCTCATTACGCGGGAGGTTCGGTCTCTTTGGGGTAGCAATGCCATGCCGTGTGGCCCATGAAATAGGCAAATTTCTTCCCATGAAGCGAGCAAATTTACATCTGCAGTTGAGGAGGGAGGCACGACACGGATCTGCTATAATGCAATGACAGAGAGCGATGAAGACCAAACTTCAGAGTCTCCAAGGATCCCAAGGCCGTCCAGATTTCCGATGGGACTCATCGAAAAGCTCGTTCAGGAGTAAGTTGGCGTTGAATCTCGATGACGTTGTACCTCACCCGCAATTTCGCCTATGTCACTCCCGTGTCATCGCTGCCCCGCTCGCCGATATATGGGACGAGCTGAACACGGTGCCGATGTCCGCGCTCCCTCTTGGGCTCGTGCTCGAGAGCCTGCGTCTTCTACCTGCGAAACTCACCGGGCACAAGCATCCCAGCTTGGCAGGGCGCACCTTTCTCGATGTCACGCCCATTCCCGTTCTGTTCTCCGAGCCTCCCCATGTTGTTATCTCGGCAGGGCTCAGTCAGGCTTGGCGCCTACTGGGAGGATCGACACCGCCTGTGCTGGACGCGGCGGGTTTGCGAGATTGGATTGGGACGGGATGGCTAAAGGTAGGGATGGAGTTCCGCCTGGAAGCCACCCCCAAGGGCAATCTGCTCAGTACCGAGACCCGCATTCACGCGATGGACCCAGAGACCATGCGGGCCTTCACGGCGTACTGGTTCGTCATCCGCCCATTTAGCGGTGCGATTCGTCGGGAGGTCTTGAGAGTAGTCGCGCATCGAGCGGAAACGAGGCACAGGCCGCGTTGATTTGCAACGGGTCAGCGAGAGCGGCCCAGTCCGCGTCCGTAATGCGGCTCCGCTGCTGGGTAACCGTGATTACGGTCAGGAATGCGTGAGGTCATGCTGTAAATGAGATCGCTTTGTGTCGTAGTTTTGTAATAAATCAATGCCGTAATCCAAATGGCTCTTCTGGCTTCTCATCGGCTTCGAGAGAGAACAAGAACAGGTATTTTACGACACAAAGTTATGATGCAACTACGACACAAAGTGATCTCATTTACACCGATGGCGCCCACGGATTGAGCGAAATTGCGCCCACGGAATGTCAAAATTTACAGGCGTTTCATCTTGGAGGATACCCATCAGGGCTTCCCCGATATCGGGATAAAGCGCTCTCATGGTCAATCCGTCTGCGATGTGCGAACGCAATTTACAACTCCTACGGGAAGTAGGCCAGATGAGGAGCGGTTTGTCCAGCGAACGCATGTCCCAGTGCTCAACATTCGGGGCAAATGCTCGCGTTTGAGGGCAAAACCCGCTCACATTCCAGGGCATTTACCAACTGACGAGCCTGGCGGATGGTAATTGGGCTGAATGTTCGACGGAATTAGTGGTAAATTCACCGAAGGGCTGACCAAATTTTCACTGAAGGATGGAATTTTTCACTGAAGGGTGAAACTCGACTCCTGGATGCCTGGAAAAACCGCTTCTCATCAGGTATACTTTTCACTGAACATGTAATTTGCGCTCCTCATCGAGAGCTTCACCAACAGTTGGAATGCGGAAGACAGATGCACCTGAAGTAAGACGAGGTTGCTCATGGTCGCACCTGAAGTACAAGGCATTGATCTGTTCAAGATTGCGAATCGCTCCATTTCAGGGTGGGTCCCTAGCTTCAAGATGGGCAGCGCAGCGGCCCCGGTCAAGCTCCCATTCTGTAGTCAGCTTGAAGAGCGTCTCATTTTATGGCTTGAGTACCATCCACTGGTGGTGGGTACTGCCGTTGTTGGTGGTGGATAATTCAGCCTTCCCTCCCATTCGCTTGACAGCATGGGAGAATCGCCGTATCCTTGCTTCTCGAGAAGTTCTCCCTTCTCCCCATTTTTAGCAGCGAGGATCGTTATGCCCATTCATGTCTACGTATTCCTGCTCGTGGTCTGCCTCCTTCTCTGTCTGGCGCCGTTGTGGCGTCATGGCTGGCTCCATTTTCAGCCTTGCTCCACACGAGGAGGAGCCCAGCGTAGCACGCTTCACCGTCTGTTGAAGCCCCGCTGCCCAGACGATTGCCCCGCCTGTCGTCTCGCCTCTCCTGCCCCGTCGGCTCTAGTGCCTGCACCTGTGTGTCCCTGGCGTGAAGTGAAAAGTCGCCGAGGGGCTCCCAAACGCATCGACACGCAGGGCTACGCCTGTCCCAACCCGCAGTGCCCGTATTGCGGGATCACCGATGCCCAAGTCCACGCGCTGGTCGGCGATGGCAAGCATGGCCGTGCCGAGCAGATCCAAACCTTTCGCTGTCAGGCGTGCCGCACCACGTTGAGCGCTCGACGCAACACCCCCTTGTATCGCCTGAAAACGCCCTCGCAGCAGGTCGCCGTGGTGCTCTCGGCTCTGGCCGAAGGGCTCGACCTTTCCGCCGCAGAGCGGGTCTTTGGCTTTCGACAAGCCACGATGACGAGATGGCTCACTCGAGCAGGCGGGCACGCGCACACCCTGCACGAGCGCATCTTCTGCCATCTGCATCTCCCGCACCTCCAGTTGGACGAGCTGCGCACCCGGCTGCGCTGCGCCAAGCAGATTCTGTGGCTGTGGCTGGTCATCGATCCCCGCACCAAGATTCTGCCGGTGCTCCAGCTGGGTCCCCGCACGCAGCACATGGCGCATACGGTCATCCACGTTCTGCGAGAGAGCCTGGTCCCTGACTGTCTGCCGCTTTTCACCAGTGATGGGCTCAACCTCTACTTCTATGCGCTGACGGCTCACTTCGGTCAGTGGCTCCAGGTGGGTCGTCGAGGACGGAAGGTGAAGCAGTGGCAGGTGGCGCCGGGCCTGATCTATGGCCAGGTGAAAAAAAGCTATCAGCGGCGCAGGTTGGTTGGGGTCTCGCACGTGATGCGCCTCGGGGCACCAAGCGATCTCAAGGTCGTCTTGCAGGGGTTAGGCTTCTCGGGACGGCTGAACACGGCGTTTATCGAACGGGTGAATCTGACGGTGCGTCATGGCGTCTCAGCGCTGGCACGCCGCACCTGGGCCACGGCCCAGCAATCTCCTCACCTCTTGGCTCACCTGGAGTGGTGGCGGGCGTACTACCATTTTGTCCGTCCTCACGAATCGCTGCGGGTGAGGCTCGTGCAGCCTCGTGAGCGAGGAGGCAAACGTCTGGCGCAACGCTACCGACAACGGACGCCAGCCATGGCCGCCGACAGAACCCATCGAAAATGGACGGCGCGCGAGGTCCTCTCGTGCCCCTTGCCGCCCGTTTCTGCTTGAGAGGCATCGAAGCCAGATGGGGTGCTGTTTCATGTCACGGGGAGATGGGTGAAGGAACCAGCAGAAGAGCTCGGACGGAGGCTCACTCTGGCAAGAGAAGACCTGTCTGAACCGTCTCAGGATAAAAAACCGGCCCGAAGGAGGTTTGGAGATGGCTGGTCGATTTATCCACCATCTCCGATCGGAGCACCCGATCGACATAGTTGCGCGACACAACTACATGGTTGTAGTATACAACCATATGGTTGCCTTATGCAACTGTTTCGTGGTAGAATAGCGGCA
>MNIY01000053.1 GCA_001919995.1 Ktedonobacter sp. 13_1_20CM_4_53_11 | reverse complement strand
ATAAAGGTGAGTCAGGAAGTCAGCTGGTGAGTTGATATTGCGCGAGGCTTCAGGATTGACCTTCACAACACCGAATATGGCACCGTGTTGCCAGAACGGTGCATAGAGCAGCATGATCAGGCCCAGATACGTCATGGCAGCAGCGAGAACGTGCAGCATTTTTTGACGCTGTATCCAGAGGAAGAGGAGCAAGCCAGGTGCAAGGACAAATGCATTCAATTTCAGGCACGTTGCCAGTGCAAACAGAGCAGAGGCAAGCAGCAGTTCCCCAAGTGATAACCGCAAAGGATATCCAGGCCGTAGATTACGCACAAGGAACCAGATGCCAAGTAAGATGAAGAACAGCAGGGTCGTATCGTTGTGAGCATTGACACAAGCCTCAAAGAGGAGAAGAGGATTCCAGGCAAAAGCCAGCGTTGCTCGTAGACGTTTTTCTGCTGAAAGAAAATCGTAATAGCGCTGCAGGTGTCCACTCGTTGACCAGATCAACGCAGTAGAGCCAAGGTGCATAGTCAAACCCAGGAGACGCAGCCCCAGCACCATCGACAGAAGGCCTTTCAAGCCAAGAGTGACCGCAAGCCATTGTATGAGGCAGGTAAGCAGAGTCCATGTTGGTCCATACGCTGATGGTTGACCGATCCAATAGAGGTGGGCAAAGATAGGATCGTTGCGAATCGCCGTTGGCAGCGTAGTTAATGGATTGAGATGATAAATCACCCCTATACGCGCGTAGGCGATATAGGAAAATATGTCAGACGAGGTGACAACCGGAACGAGGCAACAGGTTATTGCCAGGAGCAGCGTTGAAAGAAGTAGATAGCGTTTACCGATAGAGCGAGGAAGAACCCGCAAGGCCAACAGATAGAGTAGAAAAATGCTCAGGAAAGCGCAAAAGAGCAGTGCAGTATCCTTACCACTTATTGTGGACGCGTACAGAAAAGGGCCATGCAAGCCTGGCAAGGCAGGAGAAACAGCTGAATGAGGGAAAAGAAGAAAGGTGGGGAACAGAGGCCAGAGACCCAATTGCGTGAGGAGCGCATCACTTGAGGAGGTGCCTAGACCTCGCAAAGGGAGAATGGCAGCTAGAAAGAAGAGTGCGCACTCCATAGCCAGGAGGATGACAAATGGCTGGAGGTTACGATACGTAGCAGAAGAGCGGTCTATCTTAGGCTGATCAAGTTTTTCGATAGTCGTCTTCATTTGCGCTTCTCAAGCGATCTCAATCTGCTCCTCACCTTTTCTTATCGTCCTTCTTACACATCCAATTTGTCATTGAGAACCAGGAGTTTGAGGAACTCCCAATGGCGCACCAGCTCAACGCGGTCACTACCTCCCGCCTGGTACCACTGCTGGAGCCAGAGCAGTGAAACGATTTCCTCGGAGGTAAAGCCATATCCAGCGAGTTTCACCAGATCGGTCGCGAACGTCTCTGTATCTGCTGCCATTTCGCCTTGTTTTTGTGAATCGAAGTGTGTATTCATCATCGTCATGTCCTTTCTACTGAAGAGGCTGTGTGAAAAGGGAATCTCAATCCAATCAGTTTTATGCCGCCTGACGGCAAGAAAACCAGACAGTAAGAAAACCGATCCGAGCATGATCTGGAGAACAATAATGAAAATGTTCATTGGAACGCTCTTTCTTCTACGCCAGGAGTTTCCTGGTTGTAAGGTTTTGTAATTGGATAGCAGCCATCACTGGATCGGTTTGATGCTCACGCTGTACAAAGCGCCTCTCAGCTTTTTGCAGGTTCAGTGCACTGTTGATGAGTGCAACATGCGTGAAGGCTTGCGGGTAGTTCCCCAGCGCACTATTGGTACCTGAGTCGATCTCCTCGGAAAACAGACCCAGGCGTCCGGCATAGGTCAACACGCGCTCGAAGAGCGAGCGAGACTCGTCGACTCGCCCCAGCATTGCCAGGTTATCCACCAGCCAGAAGGTACACATTGTAAAGATGCCCTCTGAACCAGCGAGCCCATCATCCGAGCGGTAGCGGTAGACGAAACCCTGTTCGTCCGTTAGTTGCTCGATGATGCGCTCAACGGTTGAGCGCATGCGGGGATCATCCGCTGCTATGAAGCCGACCAGTGGCAGCATGAGGGTCGAGGCGTCCAACACGCGCTCGTCATAGGCCTGGGTGAACGCACCGAGGGTCGGGTTATAGCCGTGCGACAGGATGTCGGCGCGGATCTGCTCGCGCACCAGACGCCAGCGGGGGAGATCGGCCTCCAGGTCCAGTTGCTCAGCCGCTTTGATGCCGCGATCCAGCGCGACCCAGCACATAGCTTTGGAATAGACAAAGTGCCGGGGCTCCCCGCGCACCTCCCAGATGCCGCGATCGCTCTCCTGCCAGTGAGCGCATACATGCTCGACCAGTGAGCGCATCACGGCCCACAGTGATCCCTCCACCTCTAGCTTTTCACCGTAGCGTTCGAAGCCGTCCTGACGCCGATAGAAGTGGATCAAGTCCAGCACTTCGCCAAACACGTCGAGTTGCTTCTGATTCACCGCGCGGTTGCCGATGAGGACCGGATGCGATTGCTGGTAGCCGCTGAGGCTCGGAAGTTCCTGCTCCGCCAGTTCGAGCTCCCCACGAATGCCATACATGATCTGCAGGTCTTCGCTTTTGGACGGCGAGAGACGATGCAACCAGTCGATGAATGCACGAGCCTCCTCCGTAAAACCAAGCACGCCCAGTGCATAGAGCGTAAAGGAGGCATCACGCAGCCAGGTGTAGCGATAGTCCCAGTTGCGTATCCCACCCAGGTGCTCTGGTAGAGACGTCGTTGGGGCAGCGACGATGGCTCCGGTAGGAGCGTAGGTCAGCATCTTGAGCGTGAGCGCACTACGCTGGACCTCTTCAATATAGGGACCATTGTAGGTGGACTGGTTCAACCAGCTGCGCCAGCAGTACAGGGTATGCGCCAGTTCCGCATCGAAGTTGCGCTGTGGCAATGTACGTTCCACCAGTTGGCGCGCCGCTGCAGCGCTGTTTTCCATCCCCAGCGCAACCAACAGGCGCTCCCCTTCGCGCAGGGTCATCTGTGCGATGAGCGTGGGGTGCATCTCATCGTCCTCGTGCGAGACGCTCAGGGAGAACGCGGAGACGCGATAGGCGCCGATGATCGAGAGCCCAACGTGCTGCTGCCCACCAGAGATGACCGCGCCCCTGTTCCGCGGGACAAGCGAGACAGCACTTGGCGAGGCGGCATAATCGGGGCTGACTTTGAGGGTCAACGTGACCTGCATTTCACCACGGGTGCATTCGACTGCCCGGACGAGACCATGGAAGGAGTCATCCTCACACATCCAGGTATTGGAATGTACATCCTGATCCAGCCAGGCGCTCAATGTCTCCACGGGCATGAAATCCGTCAGCACCACCTCGCCAGCGATACTGGAGAATTTCGTCTGCAGCACGTTACTGCCGCGTAGGTAGCGTTGCGACCCTGGAATAGTACCGTCGGTGGGAGCAATCTGAAAGTACCCACCGCGCTCAGCATCTAACAACCGGCAGAAGATGGCTGGACTATCAAAGTCCGGGAGGCAGCCCCAGTCCACCGATCCATCTGGGGCTACTAGCACGACAGAACGGCAATCACCAATGACTCCGTAAGAATTGATGGGTTGATATGTGCGTGTATCTTCTTTGTGACCAGCCATGTATCAACCTCCCCCTCTCTGAACTTGAGGGTCAGGAAAAGCCCTCAAGAAACGTTTTAGTTATGCGCTGAGAAAATCAGCGAAGAGATTCACATTTTCCTTGCTTCCCATCACAAGTGATGTGCGGTCATGCACCGTCTTTGGCGTAATGGTCAGTGGACTCTTGCCGTTACCGCTCATGGCCTTCCCGCCCGCTTGTTCAATGAGCAAGGCGTAGGGGTTTACTTCGAGCATCAGGCGTAGCTTTCCTTCAGGCTGTTTCCGATTTGGCGGGTAGAGAAAAATGCCACCTTTGAGCAATGTTCTATGCGCGTCTGCCACCAGCGAGCCAACGTAGCGGGCTGTATGATTTGCTAATGATCTGAGGTGAGCAAGGTACGCTCTTGTCCTCTCATCGTAGAGCGTCTCATATGCTTCATTGATCGAATAAATGTTTCCTTTCGCGGGGAGAGTGATGTTGCGATGAGAGTAAACAAAAGAAGCACTGGCAGGCTCAAGAGTAAATCCCTGGACGCCATGGCCTGAGGTATAGACAAGCATCACACTTGATCCATACATCACGTAGCCTCCGGCAACTTGCCTGTTACCCTGCTGAAGGAATCCACCATCTTTATGGTAAACAGAAAAGATGGTTCCAATCGGGCAGTTGGTATCTATGTTTGACGATCCATCAATAGGATCAATGTAGACGAGGTACTCCCCTGCGTGGGATGGTGGCGCGAAGACTGGATGCTCCATTTCTTCAGACACCACGGCATACACTGCACCGCTAGTAAGCAGGGTATCTACCAGGAGCTGATTTGCGAACTCATCGAGTTTTTGTACTTCTTCCCCAAACGTATTGATCGTGCCTGTTTTTCCGAGAAGATCAACAAGCCCAACCGCCCTTACCTGGTCTGCAATCCTCTTTGCAGCATCTTCGATCCTGTTGAGCAGGAGAAAAAAGCTGCCTGATGCGTCTGTTGCTGTTTGTTCTTCCTGGAGAAGGTAGTCAGCGAGGGTGTGGATGTGTTTGATCATAAGATTATTCCGTTTCTGTGCTTATGTATCTCTTCAATGGAGGATATGGTTACCTTGCGCTTCTTAACAACTGAACAAGGGTGAGATCGAGCCGTCCTGTCGATCTCACCATGTCCGATAATTCCGTCTCTCTGGTGCAAGTATGAAGAGGAAGCGTCACGAAAGCGCCATAAGCATCGTCATAAATATGAATAACTGATAAACAACTAGCGAGCAGAAAGTTCAGTATGACAAAGACAATGACGGGATACGTTGATCTCGATGATGGGGAGCTCTATTATGAAATGGCAGGCGATGGAGATATACTCGTCTTAGGCCATGCAGGTTTCGTAGATAGCAGGATGTGGGATGCACAGTGGGATGCTTTTACGCAGAAGTATAGGGTCATTCGCTTTGACATGCGAGGGTACGGGAAATCGGATTCTGCTGCGGGGCCAAGAACTCGGCGTAATGACCTCTTCCAACTATTGGACCACCTCCACGTTGAACGCGCAGCTTTGCTTGGATGTTCACTGGCCAGAACAGATCAACCCAAGGGTTCGTCAACACGCTGCGGAGATGAACCTTATTCCGGTCAGCAAGTTGTGTTAAGCTTTTTAGATGGGCTAAAATAGGAGCCCATTCAAAGTAGAGGGCTTCCTTTATAGGTAGGGAATGTTGCTTGCTTATGCTATCTGCTCGGTTAGCTTCCCGGTCGTCACAAGCCAACGAACAAACTCCAGGCGACGATAGGTTTCAGACATGTGGTCATGCTTGTTTTCAGCGTATTCTTGCCGGAGTTTCTCTAAGCGATCAATTTCTGAGGCGGTGAACCCGGCCTGGTATAGCAAGTCATAAGTTTCTTGAGTTTCTTGGTGATCCATTGTATTCTCCATTGGGACAGTGAGGAGAGATGACGCTCCCACCCTCCATCTGAGACCTGAGTGTGCCGGTTTGATTACCACAGCCGCCCACTCGCTCGAACTGGCTTTGTCATGGATACTCTTCAAAAGAGGAACCGACTTCGCATGCTCCCCTTTGGCACCAGAGCCACTCATGTCATTGCGCCTTCGCATGCTGATTATAGTGAATAAGTATCTATATGCATTTTACATCTATGTGCGTAATTTGTCAAGGACTGGCAATGGTGTGCGATGTCTTCCAGATTACTAGAGGACAAGCCCTTCGTCTTGCCTGAGGAAGTGTAGGCAGCGATAGGTAATGTTGTCTTTGCCCCGGCATGCAACGGGGTGCATGCCATTCACTTTGACCGAGGCCAGCGATAAAGGTTCGGGAAAGCATCAACATTCTTTGAGTGACCTTCTGGGCTAGAATGCTGTTGACCCGGCAACGGCCGGCGATGGGTGCTCAAGATATGGAGCTTGCTCTGGTTGACTGTCGTCCAGTTGTCCTGGAGGATGCCGCCAGTATCCCCTGAGTCGGGGTTCCATGCCCAGTAGGTGTAGCTGATGCCCTGCTTCTGCAGGAAAACCACCAGGCTGCGCTGCCACACTCCAGCAGGGTCCGTGCCTACCGAACGCCCCCCGAACTCCCCCAGCAGCACCGGGGCAATGTTCTCCATTTGCAGGTAAGCCCAGTGCTGCTGCCAGACGCTCGGCAGGTTGTGCGGGTAGTTCGGTGCCCGGAACCACGACTGCTTGTATATTTCAGGCCCGTAGTCATGTGCTGAATATACCAGCTTGTCTGGCTTCGCCAGCTTCACGGGGAACTGCCCGGCTCCCTCCAGGTTGCCCCCCCACCAGTAGTAGTCGCCATGGTACTGCTCGATTCCCTCAACGATAATCAGCCAATCCGGATTGACTGCCAGGATGGCGTTGCCTGCCCGCTCAGCAGCCAGCCGCCAGTCCGTGCGAGGATTGCCATCGCCCCAGGTTGCCGGGCCGCGTGGCTCATTGGCCAGATCTGCCCCAATCACCGTATCGTTGCCACGGTAGTGCCGAGCTAGTACAAGCCAATCATGGATCCAGCGCGCCTCGGTCACCTTGTCCGTGTACCACAACTCGGGCTGGAAATCGGCGGCAGTGTCGTGGCGGTCAAGGATGATCTTCAAGCCAAGGTCCCGAGCTCCCTGGATAATCCGATCCATGAGTGCCAGGCCCTGGAGCCCCTTGAGGTCAGGGTTCAGCCGGTAGTTGATCCCCTGCGGTTTACTCGATGGGTTGAAGAGCTGATTGCTGAAGGGCAGGCGAATGGTATCGAACCCCGTTTGTTTGATCTGATTGAGCATATCCTGCCAGTTGCGGGTTTCCAGGCCGTGAGGGGCAAAGGAGTTCGTCTCAAACCCAAACCAGTTGACACCCGTCAGGTGAACGTCGCAGCCTGCTGCATCCACCAGTTCACTACCGAAGCTATGGAGGAAACCTACAGAGGTCCTGGACTGGCATTGTATTGAGGCATGCCAAATTGCAGTAATGGAAGCAAGCAGAAAGACGGTCGCCAGAACAACCACGAGCAGTACTCTGGTGATGCGTGAATCTTTTATGTGTAACATTCTCATCGTGTTCTTACTACCTTAAATCCCCCCTTGATAATAGTTCTCTGACAGCGATTATGAGGAGGAAGCGCCATGAAAACGCTTTAAACATCATCATGAAGGGAGGAGAAGGGCTCCCTAACGCCAGGTTCCGGTTGATCCAGCATAACCATTCACGAGAACAACAGGTGGAGCTTGCTCTGATTGAGCGTGGACCAATCGTCTCGCAAAATGCCGCCGGTATCTCCCGAGTCGGCATTCCAGGCCCAGTAGGTATAGCCGATATCGTTCGCGTTCAGAAAGCCCAACAGTGTGTTCTGCCAGACACCCTCTCTATCCTGCCCCACAGAACGGCCTCCGAACTCCCCCAGCAGCACCGGTGCAATGCCATCCTTTTGCAGGTAGGCCCAGTGTTTCTGCCAGATTGCCGGAAGGGTGTGCGTAAGGACAGAAGGTTTGGAGACCTGGAACCACGACTGCTGATAGACCCCGGGTCCGTAGTCGTGGGCAGAATACACCAGCTTGTCGGGTCGCGACAGGCGCACTGGAAACCGCCTGGCTCCTTCCAGGTTTCCACCCCACCAGTAGGGGTCGCCATGATATTGCTCGATGCCCTCGACGATAATCAGCCAATCCGGATTGTTCGCCAGGATGGCGTTGCCTGCCTCCTCGGCAGCCAGCCGCCAGTCCGTACGAAGATCGCCATCGCCCCAGGTTGCCGGTCCGTGGACCTCACTGGCCAGATCTGCTCCGATCACCGTCGCATTGCCTCGATAGTGCTGAGCCAGCGTGACCCAGTCCTGGAGCCAGCGTGCCTGGGGGACCTGGTCGGTGTACCACAACGCGGGCCGGGTATCGGCAGAGGTATCATGACGGTCGAGAATGACCTTCAGACCATCGCTTCCTGCACCCTGAATGATCCGATCCAAAAGCGCCAGACCGCTGAGTCCCTTCAGGTCAGGATTGAGCTTGTAGTCGATGCCCTGCGGTTTGCTCGAGGGATCGAAGAGCTGGTTGCTGAAGGGCAGGCGAAGGGTGTTGAAACCAGCCTGTGCGATCTGGTCCAGCATCTCCTGCCAGTTACGAGCCCAGAGGCCATGGGGGGAGAAGGTACGCGTCTCAAAGCCAAACCAGTTGACGCCTATCAGGCGTACCTCGCACCCTGATGCATCCTCCAGCTTACCATGGAAGCCGTGAAGGAACCCTGACGTATCGTCAAACTGGCAATGCGCAATAGCAGCTCGCGCAACAGGTATGGAAGCTGGTAGAAAGGCATACAGGATCGCTATCGCCGAAACACAGAAAAGGAGCTTGCTCCAACCACGAAAAGAGGGAGTTCGGGAACTTTTCATATCGCTTCTCTCTTGTTTCTCCCATCTAGAAAAAGAATAGCTTTCATTCTATAATGAGCCAGCACCGCCTTTTATCCCCCAACTGGACCTGAGGTTCAAACATCCACCTGGTGTCTCATGGCTCCTGACACAACCGACTGCACATCGTTCTCTCAGGTGTGATTGTAACAAGGAAACGTCATGTAAGCGTCATGAGTATCGTCACGAACGTGAAGCACCTCTTGCTGAGGCCGCATGAAAAGCACGATGTCTTGACGACATAGCCACTATTTCAATTGTTTACTGAAGCTGCATATGATGAATTTGAGGAGATATTAATGTTTGTTTCCGCCCAGTTCCAATCGCATAGGTGATACCTCCCCACAGGTGAGCTAGAAATAGAGGTTCGTAATAGCTCTCTGAGGTATGACCCATGGCGGTATACCAGGCACGCCCACCATCGTACGCATGATACCAGGCAATGGGATGGTCAACGCCCATTGTGCCTCCTTTGTACGTACTT
The DNA here is from genome assembly GCA_001919995.1 of Ktedonobacter sp. 13_1_20CM_4_53_11. Next base: position 5,807 of record MNIY01000053.1, on the reverse strand, counting down.
TCATCTATAGTTATCAGTACATGGACCTTTCCACGAGGATTTGAAGCAAAGTTGTACCATTCATCGGTACGTATCCAGAGTGGTGGCAGCATGTTGGTAGACGGTTGGGTTCTATCCGTGACGTGAAGGGTAGCCTGCGTAACTCTTGAGTGCTTATGAATGCGGTCCATGAATGAACCTAAAAGGCCGCCATACCAGGGCCAATCATACTCGGTATCGCTGGCTGAATGAACACCTACATACCCACCACCGCCACGAATATAGCGCTCAAACGCAGCTTTCTGATTGTTATCGAATATCGCGCCGGTGGTAAGCAGGAAAACAACGGCGTCGTAGTGCGCTAGATTTGCATCGGTAAAGACAGTTGAATCTTCCGAAAAATCAATTGCAAAGTTATGTTCAGAAGCAAGCTTTTGGAGCGCTATTTTCCCATCCTTGATGGAGGCGTGGCGAAATCCTGCTGTTTTCGAAAAGACGAGTAGCCGTCTCTGGCATGCACCGGTTGTAGGAGATGCCAGTACGGTAAAACCAGCTTGTTGTCCATTACAACTGACTTGAGGTATGGTCTTTGCATTTTTATAAACCAGGCTTGCGATTGTTGCTAGAGTTGCCAAAAGAATAAGAACAACAACCAAAGTGATCGCCCAATTCTTTTTCACCATCCCTTTCTCCCTGGGCAATGTTGCAAAGAGCAGACCTTATCCTCGCGTTCCAACTGTACCTGGCTCCCCTCCTTCTTGTGGCGGTGTACTCAACACATAGGGGCGTGTCACGAGTAACCACACGAAGTAGATCAGGCCGAGACCGAACATGATGAGAGAATAGATCCAGGGTTCTGCAAACAATAATGTATCACGGAATATGGCTAGCTCGAATAATAACCACACGAGCGCCAATATTATAATTGGTACCTCAAACGCGCCGAGGCTGAACCCCCGTGCTGGAGGAAGTTTATGGCGTGCGCTGGCGTAAAGGATGACTGTCGCCAGATAGATAATCGCAGGCAGCAAGGTTGCCGCACTAAACAGGTAATTAAGAGGACTGGTCTGGTTAGCGAAGATACCTAATCCGGCAAAGACAGCCAGTACCACCTCAATGAGGAGACCTGCAAACAGGGTTGCGGCTAGTGGCGTTCGTGTGCGTACATTTACTTGCCTGAACAATTGATACCCTGGGAAACGCTCATCTCGTGACATCGCCCAAACGAGACGAGTAGCCGTAATGAATATAACTAATCCACAAGCAAAGATCGAGAACGTGACCAATACCAGGAAGATATCACCCACGACGATACCAAGTGTCTGCGTAACAATATTAGCAACGGGAGTTGATGAAGCGGAGAGAGCCTTGATATCTCCAGACGCCAAATTGAGTGCTATGAGGAAGGCAAAACCAACAACGCCGCTCAAAACAACGGAAGACCACATAGCGAACGGAACAACACTATGGGCCTCTTTAGTCTCCTCAGCAAGATTTGCGGCTGCCTCAAAACCTACAATTGTAAAAGCGCCAAGTAAGAAAGAGAGCATAAACGGGCCAGTAGATGTAAGTGTCCCCAGGTTAAAATAACCTGCTGAGGGCACAACACCTGTACTAAAGAGGTGATTTACGTTCAGTAACGAGCGGGCGGCCCCAACAATTACTAACAGGAGGGTAAGTCCTACGATGCCGATTATTTCCGTACCAACGGCAGCACTATTAATGCGGGTCGACCATAAGGTAGAAAAGATGATGAGCATCATCTGAATGATGATAACGATGCCTGTAACAAGCCAGGCATTCTGGTTTGTCTCCGCATAATTGAAAAGGCTGGGCAATACTGTAGCGGCCACAGCATAATCAACTGCCACAACATCGACGATCAAGAAGATGAAGGAGACCCAACCGATGAGCCAACCTATTTTAGGATTGGCTAAGCGCGACATCCATTGATAGGAATAACCCGCAAGTGGCATACGCGATGCCAGTGCGGCAAAGATCAAAGCCACTAATAATTGGCCGACGATGACAATAGGCCAGGTCCAGATTCCCAGCGGTCCACCCCAGTTTAAAACTGCTCCATATGTAGTAAAGATGCCAGTGGTGATAGAGATGAATGAGAAACCGATGGCGAAAGAGGCAAAGCGTCTCAATTCGCGTTTATATTCCTGCCGATAGCCGAATCTTTGTAGAATCTGATCCTCAGAGACATTTTGCGAGTTTTCAGCGAGCGACATGGGTGTGCTCCTTTCGATCTAGCCTGAGAAGGCATGAATGGCGTGTCGGGATTGACAAAAAGGCGACCGTAAGTTTTCTGTTTTGAGGCTATGTAGAAGCAAACAGAGAAGGTAAGCCTCACGCGAGGGTGAAATCACCTCCTTCCTCACCAGAAGAGATAGATATATCCGAAACATGGCATATGAACATGTAACGAGTATACATGTTCATATGCCATGTTTTCAATGATTTGGATGTAATTTAAGAATTATGTATTGCTCCCTGACGAATATTTCTTCAGGAAGCGTTCCATACGCACGAGCGCCTCTTCAAGTTGATCAAAAGCGGAGCAGTAAGCACAGCGCACATAACCGGCACCAGCTGTTCCGAAAGCGCTGCCAGGCACAACGGCGACATGCTCTTCGAAGAGTAGCTTCTCAGCAAATTCTTCATCGGTCAGCCCCAAATCTCCGATGTAGGGGAAAGCATAGAAGGCCCCCCGTGGTTCACAACAGGGCAAACCGATACGATTAAGGCCATCGACAAACATGCGACGACGACGAGCATAGGCTTCATGCATCATCAGTATATCGTCCTCACCATGACGCAAAGCTTCTAATGCGGCTTCCTGCGGAGCCGTACCTGCACACATGATGGCATACTGGTGAATCTTGAGCATTGCTTCCAAGATAGGAGCCGGTGCAGCGACGTAGCCAATACGCCAACCTGTCATAGCGTATGCTTTTGAGAAACCATCCAGCAGGATAGTGCGTTCACGCATTCCAGGTAAGGAAGCGATACTTCTATGTTCATGATCGTAGACAAGACGACTATACACCTCGTCAATAGCGACAATTAAGTCGTGTTCTATTGCGAGTTTAGCTATTCCTTCAAGTTCAGCCTGAGGGATGACAGCGCCAGTGGGGTTATTGGGATTACCAATCAAAATCATTTTTGTGCGTGGTGTTATGGCAGGTGCAATTTCGGAGGCACGCACAGCAAATTCGTATTTGGCATAGGTTGGGACGGTGACAGGAACTCCCCCAGCAAAGATAACATCGGCTTCATAAGCAACGTAGCCAGGGTCAGGAGAGATCACTTCATCACCAGGGTCGATGATGGTTCGCATCGCCAGGTCTACGCCTTCGCTGACACCAACAGTTACTAGAAGCTCTGATTTTGGATCATAGGTTAAACCATAGCGGCGATGGAGCATGGCTGCCAATTCCTCACGCAATTCGAGCATGCCATAATTCGATGTATAGCGGGTATGACCAAGTTCGATTGAGCGGATACCAGCCTGACGTATATGTCCTGGTGTGACAAAATCAGGTTCGCCTACACCGAGCGAAATAACATCTGGCATGGTATTAATAATATCAAAGAATTTGCGTATTCCAGAGGGCTTTACCTGACGCACACGCTGTGACAACACTTCTCGTCTGAGTGTATCCATAGAAGCACGTTCCCCTTCTTTTCAGTATGGAGGCAGGAGATACCATATGGCAACATACGTTGTTGCCTATTCCTACCTACTACGGTAGTCTGTTGATAGAATGAGAAGATTAATAAACCCATCACCCTCGCAAACCTTGTAGCTTTTCGATGATTCCGGGCACTGCAGAGAGAATAACATCTACATCAGCATCGGTATTATTCTTACCAAGGGTCAGTCGTAGGCTACCGTGCGCTACTTCTACAGGTATACCCATTGCAACAAGAACATGCGATGGATCAACTGAACCAGAGGTGCAGGCAGAGCCGGTGGAGGCTGCTACACCAAGCAGATCAAGATTGAGCAGTATTGATTCCCCCTCAACGCCCTCAAAGCAGAAACTGGCATTATTTGCAAGGCGGTTCGTAGGATGGCCGGTAAGCTGACTTCCAGAGATAGCCAATAAACCATCTATGAGACGGTCTCTTAAGGCCATGATTCGAGGCTGTATCAGCGGTTGTTCTTCATAAGCCAGGCGCAACGCAGCAGCAGCTCCAATAATCCCTGCAACATTTTCGGTACCAGCGCGACGTCCACGTTCCTGCGAACCGCCCTGGAGTTGCGGTAAAAGGCGCATACCCTGGCGCGCATAGAGTATCCCTACGCCTTTGGGGCCATAAAATTTATGAGCTGAAAGTGAGAGCAAGTCAGCATTGAGTGCTGCAACATCCAATGGTAAAGAGCCTCCTGCCTGTACGGCGTCGATATGGAAAGGTATCTTTTTGGCCCGGCAGATACGGCCAATTTCCGCGACAGGTTCAATGGTACCGACTTCGTTGTTGGCATACATGACAGAGACAAGGATTGTCTGATCGGTGATTGCGCGACCTACATCATCCGGGTCCACCTGTGCATACGAGTCAACAGGTACGTAGGTGGTTTTGAAGCCAAAACGCTCCAGGTACTGACAGGTGTATAAAACTGCATGATGCTCTATCGGCGTAGTTATAATATGATTGCCCTTTTTCTGAGAGGCAAAGGCGATACCTTTGATAGCAAGGTTATCGCTCTCGGAGCCACACCCTGTAAAAGTAACTTCTGTTGGACGAGAATTCAGGATATCGGCTACCTGTTCACGAGCACTATCGATGGCCTGCATGGCATGGCGTCCAAGTGTGTAGATACTGCTGGCATTGCCATATTCCGTCGTGAGGTAAGGTATCATAGCATCCAGGACGCGCGTATCTAAAGCAGTGGTTGCAGCGTGATCAAGATATATGGTGCGATCTGACATTTGAGGTTCCTTAGGAAACGATGCATTGCGTTATGTTATGGATGTTGAAACGTATTTTTCTCTTCCTAATTGTATCATATATTCCTTCATCATTACCGGCAAAATACCGTATACTGTAAGGTACCCTTTCCCGACCCCCCATTTTTCACCCCAATCTACCATAGCATCATCCAGCCGGCAGAGCCAGAAGACAGCACTTTTACCGCTGAGGTAAAACTACCCCAGCGGTCACATTTTTGACCCATTTTTCACCATATACTGTCGGCTACAAACCGCTTGAAACCAACAGTATATGCAAAATCCATGACTTATTTCCCCTTCTTCCGCCGAGACGTTTTTTTCAAGTGAATGTTCGTCACCGGTGAAAATGCCGTATGTACCTTCCGTGCCTCAGAGCTCCCAAAGTCTTTCAGGTAAATCTCTGTCACCTGCACCTGACTATGGCCCATCTCACGCGAAAGTTTGAACACCTCACCACCACGATCCAGGTACATCTTGGCAAACGTGTGACGAAACACATGAGCAGACACCTTCATCCCCTCCATGCCACACCGACGCTGAATACGCTTGATGATTTCATGAACACCCTGCCTGTTCAATGGCCCTCTACGTCCGACAAACAACCTGGTCTCACGTGTATCGACGGGATGACGATACTTATGAATGTACTTCCACAACAGCTTCCCAACCTCCGGATGAAGACCTATTTCTCGCTCCCTTCGACCTTTGCCGAACACCTTGATATAGGTATCATGCACATCTGTCACATGCAAGGTAGCCACCTCTGAGATACGCATACCCGTATCGAACAACAGCAACAAGATCACGTAATCACGAAAGCCGTTGTCAGTCGAAAGATCACACGACGACAGCATTTTCTCG
>MNIY01000148.1 GCA_001919995.1 Ktedonobacter sp. 13_1_20CM_4_53_11 | reverse complement strand
GAAAATAGGACATCGCCGTTTCACCCGCGCACATAGGCGGTTTTCTTATGCCATCAACTTGACCACTGTATCTCTGCTTGCCTTTTACTCACCCATATGATACACTTTAAATGGAAAAATAGATCTTAATCAATTTGGCTTTAACTTCTGTAGTGAAGACAGAAGTGGAGATATATAAAAACAGAAAAATATAGAGTAGAGTATGGGATGTGTCTCATGCCCAGGATGGCTACGTACCTTGATGTAGCTAGGAGGTTGTTTATACCTTGACAACAGAAAAAATTCGGCTTGTTCCTCTAGGAGGGCTAGGGGAAGTCGGAAAGAATATGATGGTCGTCGAATATGGTAACGACATCATCATTATTGATGCTGGGGTTATGTTCCCCGATGATGAAATGTTTGGAGTGGACCTGGTTATCCCCGATACGAGTTACCTCAACGACAAGAAAGACCGTATACGCGGTATCCTCATTACCCACGGCCATGAAGACCATGTCGGAGCTATTCCCTACGTCTTACCCATGCTTGATTTCCCACCCGTTTTTGCAACTCGTCTCACACAAGGTTTGATAAATGTAAAGCTAAAAGAACGTAAGCTCCTTGAAAAAGCCACTGTTAATGTGATTACTCCTGGTGACCAGGTGGAGTTAGGGGAGTGCCTTGTTGAATTTTTCCGCGTAAATCACAGTATTCCCGACGCGGTAGGAGTCGTCCTTCATACCCCATTGGGTACAGTTGTACATACGGGTGATTACAAGTTTGATCACACTCCAGTCGATGGTAAACCTGCCGACCTGGGCACTCTCGGTCGTATCGGCAACGAAGGCGTATTGCTCATGATGGGGGATAGCACGCGCGTTGAGTCTCCAGGATATACACCATCTGAACGTGTTATCAATGACTCGCTCGATAAAATTTTTGCTAATGCTCCTGGCCGTATCCTCATCGCTACCTTTGCATCACTGATTTCACGCGTGCAACAGGTTGTAGATACCGCTGTTCGCTACGAGCGCCAGGTTGCGCTGGTGGGACGTAGCATGGTCAACAACGTCCAGATGGCCATGGAGCTTGGTTACCTGAACATACCCAAAAGTACGCTCATTCGTGCAGAGGATATCAACAAGTTTCCCCCGGAGAGGGTGGTCATTATCTGTACTGGTAGCCAGGGAGAACCCACTTCAGCATTGACACGCATTGCCAATCAAGATCATCGTCTGGTGCATATTCAGCCCGGCGATACCGTTATTCTCTCAGCGACTCCAGTGCCGGGCAACGAAAAAATGGTCAATCGTACGATAAACAACCTGTTCCGCCAGGGTGCGGAAGTCTTCTACCAGGCCATCTCCAACGTACATGTTTCGGGTCATGGCGCCCAGGAAGAGTTAAAGCTCATGTTGGCTTTGCTCCGACCGCAGTTTTTCATGCCAGTGCACGGAGAATATCGCCAGCTTGTGCTTCATGCTAAGTTGGCACATTCGATCGATATACCTGCGGACCATATCGTCGTAGCTGAAGATGGCGATATGATCGAAGTTACTGCCGATTCTATCCAGGTAAAAGATCATGCTGTCTGCGGCAATGTTTTTGTTGATGGCCTTGGAGTGGGTGATGTGGGACAGATTGTCTTACGCGATCGACAAGTCCTGGCGCAGGATGGCATCTTGATGACGGTGCTCACAGTTGACAAAGAGACAGGTCAACCTATAGCTGGCCCTGATATCGTCTCGCGTGGATTTGTCTATATGCGCGATTCCGAAGAATTGCTGGAGAGTGCGCGTGAGCGAGTCCTGGAATCCTTCATCGGCTTGAATGGCCATGCTTCAGACTGGTCATTTGTCAAAGACAAGATCAAGCATACGCTCAGCGAGTTTCTCTATGAGAAGACGCATCGCCGCCCTATGATCCTGCCCATTGTGATGGAAGTCTAATAAGCCCGCCATCTATAGAGAAGAGAACCTCCCACTATTAGGAGGCTCTTTTCTCCATAGATGGCGTTTACATATACAACCTATTGCTTCTCTGGAACATATGCGCTATGATACTGGTGTTTCTGAAATCTCTAGAAAAGGAGGGAACCAGCATGGCAGGCAGTGATCAGAGCAAGAAATCCAGTAGACAGAATGATCGCCTGGGGCCAAGTATAGCGCAAGGCTCTTCTTCGCGAGTGAGTAATGTCGTTGGAAGCGTGGGCTCCCAAAGCACTCGTGGTGGGCAGAGCGCCAACAAGCAAGGATCTCTCCGTCAGCAACAATCATCCCAAAGGCGCTCACGTGGCAATAAACAGGGAACGAGAAGAAAATCGTCACCGGGTGCTAATCGGCCTGCCAATATCTCTACTCCCCCTTCCAGTGGTACTGCAGACTCGCGAGTTATCGCTAAAGTGCGTGATGCTTGGAGCACTATGCAGCCACATCACCAGCAGCGATTTCTGGGGATAGTATTACTCTTACTTGCGCTCTTCCTCTTCGCGGCTCTCACTGCGTTTCACACTGTCCCGCTCTTCTCAACATTTTACGGGGCCTTTACTGCTCTGTTTGGTTGGTCGGCCTATCTTCTCTCGATCGGCCTTATCGCTTTTGCCATAGCTCACTTGATTGAAGGTATACGGAATAAAAAAATCATCCGTTGGACAACGGTGATCGGACTGGTGTTGCTCTGGCTGCTTCTCCTCGCTGAAAGCCGTTTACTTTTGGGCTCTAACACAGGCGGTTTTCTCGCTGCATTACTCGTTCGTCCACTATTGGGCTGGCCTCCTGCGGCTGAGCATGTCTTGCTCATAGGCCTTTTCGGTATCGTCACCATCGTAACTTTTCAGATCACCCTGGGTCATATGCTATATGTTGTTCGTGCCTTTAGCAATGTAACAACTTCTGGGCGAAAGAAAGTCCCTTCTAACAATGCAGCTGGACCTTCACCATTCTTAGGCCAGCGTCCGCGCTTTAGTCGCTATAGTAGTGGAGTTGCTTCGTCTCCACCTTCAAATGGCCAAGGAACTCCAGTGTCTCCAGACGATATAGAGGAGGACGATGATGACGAGAATATTATTGACTTTGAAGCGGACTTTGACCAGGAGGATGACCCTCTAAATGATATCAACATCCACAAACAACATATCAGCCGGATTCCGCGTGGTTCGCGCCTTGCATCTCAGATCGACCTCGCAGAGCATAACAACGCTATCCACGGGGCGAATCAGCAGCCATTGCCTTTTAACCAGGTAGATAAGGCAGCTGGTAAGAAAGTTGAGAAAAAATTTCCAACGATGGAACCCCTCGCCCCTAATCCTTTACAGAAAAAACAATCCGGGGCTAACAGCCAGGGAGCTGATGCTGCGAATGAGTCACCGTGGAAAGTTCCCGATACGACTCTACTCAATAACCCTGTAGAGGTCAAAATGCAGATGTTGGGCGATGATACAGCCACGCTGGCAAAGACTATTCAGGATACTCTGCGCAGTTTCCGTGTAGAGGCCGAGGTGAAGCAGGAGGATATCAGTATCGGGCCAACAGTGATTCGCTTTGGTATTCGTCCGACTGGCAAACCCGAGATGAAGCCGGATGCTCAGGGCAAGCTCATTCCTGTCAGAGATGCTGGCGGTAATATCGTCTATGAGTCTCGCACACGCGTGAGCCGTGTCATGGCGCTCCAGAATGACCTGGCGTTGGTACTCGAGGCCAAAACGATCCGTATGGAGGCGCCCGTTCCCGGACGTCCATATATTGGGGTAGAGATTCCCAATAAGAATAGCCGCCTCGTTACGTTGCGCGAAGTCCTGGAAAGTAAAGAGTACCAAGCGGCAAGGGCAAAATCCAAACTGGCGATTGCTTTAGGGAAAGATGTCGCTGGTGCTGTGCGCGTTGGTGATCTTACCAGAATGCCCCATCTGCTGATAGCTGGTGCTACAGGAGCTGGAAAGTCGGTGTGTATTAACACCATCATTGCTAGCATTCTGACCCAGGCTAGTCCAGAGGATGTACGTCTGTTGCTGGTCGACCCGAAGATGGTCGAACTGAATATGTACAGTGGTATTCCTCATTTACTATTTCCTGTGGTGACTGAGGTCGAGAGAGTCGTACCACTGCTCAGAAATGCCATCTCCGAAATGGAGAAGCGCTATCGCCTTTTCTCCCAATTAGGTGTACGTAACCTTGACGGCTATCGCAAACTCCGTGCAGAGAAGATTGTTCGCGGCGATTTTTCGTTGAAGAACCTTCCTGCCATTGTCATGATTATCGACGAACTGGCCGACTTGATGATGGCGGCACCGGAAGAGGTGGAGGGGATGATTTGCCGCCTGGCACAACTAGCACGCGCCACAGGCATACATCTTGTCGTGGCTACACAGCGCCCCTCGGTCGATGTCATTACCGGCTTGATCAAAGCAAATATCCCCACGCGCATCTCGTTTATGGTCAGTTCTGCGGTCGATTCGCGCACAATCATTGATATGGGTGGTGCTGAGCGTCTCCTCGGCCGCGGTGATATGCTCTATCTTCCAGCGGATGCCGGTCGACCAGAACGTATTCAAGGTTCATTCCTGGCCGATGACGAGGCCGAGAAACTGGTTGCCTACTGGCGCAGACAGGCTGTAGAACATACGAATACTGCGAACAATGGTGGCAGAGCAAATGCTCCTGTTCTACCCCAGCCAGTAGAACCAGGTTGGGAGATCAATGAGCATGCCTCTGATGATTTTGAGCTAGAAGACGACCTGTTAGAGCGTGCGGAAGAGGTGGTGCGTGAGTATGAACGCGCCTCGATCTCGCTTTTACAGCGCCGTTTACGCATCGGCTATTCGCGTGCTGCCCGTCTCATCGATTTGTTGGAGGAGCGTGGTATTATTGGGCAATTTGAGTCGAGCGGCCGTTCTCGAGAAGTTTTGGATTCCGGCAATGGCTCAGAGAGGCGTAGTGGCAATGGTGGCGGAGAGGGGAGAACTGTGGCCGATGAGGCGGCGGATATCGTGGCCGAGGAGAAGGCGCGCGAGGAATTTCTGAAAAAGCAGCGTGAGGCCGGACGATTGTCTCCCCATATTACTGGAGAAGATGAAAAAGGGAGCTAGGAATCAATATACCTACATGTAACACTACCTGTAGGAATGACTGCCTTTCAATTACTGAATTTTTGGTCTTCCTCCTCCAACTCCTGTAACAACTGCTTATCCACTTTTCCGCTCAAGTCCAAATTCGTAAACAAATCCGGCCTTCGTTGCCTGGTCAATCTCAGCGACTCTTTACGACGCCAGCGGGCAATCTGCTCGTGATTTCCAGAAAGCAAGACATCTGGGACGCGCCATCCCCGAAACTCTGGTGGGCGAGTATAGTGTGGATACTCCAGTAATCCGTTGGTATATGATTCTTCCTGGGTAGATTCACCCGCCAACACTTCTGGTATGAGACGGCTGACAGCGTCAACCACAATCATTGCCGCCAGTTCTCCGCCGGTGAGTATATAATCGCCGATAGAAATTTCGTCAGTAGCCAGGTGCTTGTGAATACGCTCATCAATACCTTCGTAGTGACCACAGAGTAAGGTGATACGCTGTTCCTGGGAGAGTTCGTGGGCAATCTGCTGGTTGAAAATACGCCCCCGCGGGGTAAGTAGGATAATCGGTCCACCCTTATAGATGGACTCAACGGAGTTAAAAATTGGTTCTGGTTTCATCACCATCCCCGCGCCGCCGCCATAGGGATAGTCGTCAACAACGTGATGCTTATCTGTTGTAGTGTCGCGAATATTGTGCAGACTGATGCTGAGCAATCCCCTTTCCTGAGCGCGTTTGAGGATGCTTTCTGTAAATGGACCCTGGAACATACCAGGAAACAATGTGAAAATATCAAAATGCATAGATGACCCTACTTCCCTATGTATGTTACAATATCATCGTTGCTTCTTTCTGGCAAGCTTAGACTTTCATCCCTGGCACCATCAATGGGTGCTGCTACATGTCTCTTGTGCCACTTATTTTTGCTGGCCTGATGTAGTGACATCAACCAGGGATGTCAGTGGATGATCTTAGGTTAACTAGCGGAGCCTGTTAACTATGTCTTGGTCCCAAACTATACAAACCGAGAATTTGCATGATCAGATGACAATCCTCATCGGAAGTGCGATACGGTTATTGTGTGGTGAAGCGGGTGTCTTTGTAGTATCCAACGAGGCCTTTGATCCACAGAGCAGCCACGAATATACTTTGTATCGTCTCAACCCGGCAGTGCTCCCTTTGTTGTTGAAAAGCATTGAGGAAAGTGGAAGGCGGCCGAACTCAACGTACATCCTTGTGAGAAACAAGTTGTCATCCAAAGTGGTCGATCTCCTCTGTCAGGATGAAGATGTGAAACTCCAGGACGCCGAGCAATGTTCTTTGTTTGTGTATGATAATGCAGGCGAGTTAGGGGTTCTGCATTATCTACGATCTCCTGGTGTACGCTCATGTTTTGAGCAGGAGGAAAAGGTGGAAGGTACCCTGCAGCTTTTTGTCGCGCAATTGGCCGCTGGCTTGCGCTCCACTTTGAAATCACAGTCTTTAGTAAAAGAACAAGGGAGACTTGCAGCCATCTTTCACCATAGCATGGAGGGAATCCTCACTGTAGATAGTGCATTGCGCATTATTGATTTCAATCCTGCTATGGAGCGATTGACTGGCTGGCATGAAAGTGAAGTCCTGGGACGTTTCTACTACGAGGTATTACGACCGAAAGATCGCCAGGGGAATGAAGTAGGCTTGCAAGGTTCACCGATCTTGCAGGCTTTCGCGGGTCAAAGCGTTGTGAATCGAGAGATGATGATCTCGGCGCGGGATGGTCAGCGCTTCGATGTATCAGTGACTGCATCATGCATTCGCTCGAATAAGGGCGAGCCTATGAATGGTATCCTGAATGTTCGCGATGTTACGCTTGAGCGTGAGCAAGAGGAAGAACGATCGACATTCATTTCTGTAATATCGCATGAGTTGCAAACACCCATTGCCATTATTAAAGGCTATGCTTCAACGCTAGCGCGAACAGATGCTCTGCTGGATGCCGAAGCGCTGCATTCACGCCTTGTTGCTATAGAGGAAGAGGCTGACCGTCTGAATAAGCTAGTGGGTAATTTGCTTTATGCTTCACGTATCCAAGCTGGAGGTTTGCAGATGGAGTTGGCGCCGCTTGATCTTTCACACCTGGTTCAGGGAGTTGTTCGCCGCCTGCAGGCCAAAAGCCAGGATTTTACCGTTACGCTTGATCTTTTACCCAATTTGCCTACAGTGATGGCCGATAGAGATCGTATCGAAGAAGTGTTACAGAATTTACTGGATAACGCAATCAAATATTCACCTCGACAGCGCAATCTCACTGTGGCATGTAAAGCCACTGGTGATGAGGTAATCGTCAGTGTAAGAGACACTGGTATGGGAATTTCACTACGTGACCAGGAGCACATTTTTAACCGCTTTCACCGCGTTGGTGAGAGCATAGCGCACTCAATGCCCGGGGCAGGATTGGGTTTGTATATATGTCGCGCCATTGTTGAGGCCCATGGTGGACAGATCTGGGTCGAGAGTACCTTACATGAAGGCTCGACGTTCTCATTTAGCTTGCCCCGTGTAGAAAAAGCATATTTGCCAATGGTGGTGTTTTGAGATGGAGAAAGATGTATTCGACCAGCGTGATATGACTATTTTGATTGTGGATGATGAGCCGCGCATTCGTGATTTTGTGCGTATGAACCTGGAGTTAGAGCACTATCATGTCTTAGAGGCTAACAATGGCTTGGAAGCTCTGGATAAGTTGCGCGAGAATCTCCCTGACCTGGTTTTGCTGGATGTTATGATGCCTGAGATGGACGGCTTTGAGACGCTACGTTCTATCCGCGAGGTTTCAACTGTACCTGTAATAATGCTCACTGTACGACAGAATGAGCAGGACAGAATACATGGGTTAGATCTCGGTGCTGATGATTATATTGCCAAACCTTTCAGTCCACGCGAACTTCTCTTACGCATCAGGGCCCTTTTGCGTCGGTCGTTAATGCCAGCACCAGCGCGGAAGACGGAAATTATTGTTGACCCTGACCTGAAAATTGATTTCACTCGTCGCGAAGTCATTGTACGGGGTGAGAAAGTTGTCTTGCGCCCGACTGAGTATCGACTCCTGTATCATCTGGTGAACAATGCGGGGCGTTTGTTGACGCATGAAACGCTTCTTTCCAAGGTTTGGGGACGCGAATATCGCGATGAAGCACACTACCTACGTTTGTATATCACCTATTTACGGCAGAAACTAGAGAAAGATCCTGCCCATCCAAAATATATTTTGACCGAGCGAGGCGTTGGCTACCGCTTCAAAGAATTGGAAGGGTAATGGGATATGGAAAGGGAAGGAAATACGATGAATAAAAAGGAACGTGTCGATGCTGCACTTCGGGGTGACGAGGTAGATCGTATCCCGGTGAGTATGTGGGGTCACGACTTTGAGCGTGAATGGAATGTTCAGTCATTTGCGGAAGCGATGGTCGAGAACTTTACACGCTTTGACTGGGATTTCATGAAGGTCAACCCGCGTGCAAGCTATCATGTTGAAGGATGGGGAGTCAAAGTACGACCATCAGGTGAAAAGTACAAAGCTCCTGTCTTTGAAGATACTCCTATCAAAAACGCTTCCGATTGGAGACGGATTCGCCCACTTGAACCTGATCGAGGTGCCCTTGGAGAACAGTTACGCGCGTTACAATTAATCAATCATGCAATTGGGTTCGATGCATACTTTGTGCAGACCATTTTTTGTCCGCTGGGTGTAGCGAAATACCTTGCTGGCAATAAAAGTGAGCCGGTGCTCCGGACGCTGCACGAGGATCGTACTGCTATGCACGCTGCTTTGCGCGTCATTACTGAAACGTTTACAGCATACGCAATTGCCTGTTTGGAACAGGGAGCTAGCGGAATCTTCTATGCTACCAATGGTTGGGCCAGTAAAGGTATGCTCACTGCTGATCAGTATCGTGAGTTTGGCGAACAATACGATCTAGAGTTCCTGGATGCTATCAAAAGCCGAAGTAAATTCAATATACTTCATAATTGTGGTACGCACATCTATTTCGACCAGCTTGCCGAATACCCTGTACATGCTGTCAATTGGGATGCTACTGCGGAAGGCAATCCTGATTTGCGGACAGGGAAGATGCGCTCTGGTAAAGCCGTGATGGGCGGGATTAATCAGAAGACGACCCTCAAGAACGGGACACCCGAACAGGTGCGTGAGGAAGTGAAAAACGCTATTGAGTTAACAGGTGGTAGGCATTTTCTCCTTGCTCCTGGTTGTTCAATTCCACCAGAGACACCTGCGATGAACCTGGAAGTCATTCGTGACAGCCTGGCTTG